>NZ_JBSJOZ010000009.1:0-108236 GCF_056633155.1 Cryptocyanus atlanticus LEGE 06306 | reverse complement strand
GGCGGCTCCGCCAGCCCCCGCCCCTCCCGGCTCAGCGCATGCCAACCCAGATCAGTGCGTGCAGCGGGAGCGCAGGTTCCCCACATCCCGCAGGCGGACTGGTGATGGGTGGCCACGGGTCACTCCCCCCGGTCTGAGACTGCGATCAGTGGAGGTTTGGGGCGGTGCTCCCAGCTCCGGACCTTAGGCTGCACCAACCCGTCCGATGTTTCGACTGCGTGCCTAGCGCCATGGCAGCCCAGTGTGCCAGATGTCTGTTCAGGCGATCTCGACGCTTCCTTGTCGACGTCTGGGCTGCCTGGAGATTGTGGGACAGGCATGGCTGTGTTGATCTCAGTGCCGCGTTTGCCTATCACACACTTCAGTCGATCTTCCCAATTCTATTGATTACATTGTCAGTTGCCAGCTGGACTCTAGGAAGAGATGATGGCATTCTGACTGATCAGATCATGGCATGGACGGCGCAAGTCTTTCCGGAATCTGCTGTTTCCGTTATTCGGGAAACCTTGTCAAAGCTATATCGGCAGCGCGGCGGTGCTGGCTTTCTGGGTGTAGCGGTCTTGCTGGTGACTTCCAGTAATGTCTATCTTAGCCTGCAACGGGGAACCGATCATCTCTGGTCGTTTCAGCCCGCTTCCAAGAGTGGATCGGCGAAAGATAACCGCACCGTCTTGCTGCAGCGTCAGTTCGGAGATGCTGTTCGGATGTTCATCATTCAGAGGTTCAGAGCCTCTCTTTTTGTTTTGATTGTCGGGGCTCTGTTCGTCCTTGATCAGATGACGATCAACCTTCGTCTGATGGGAGTTCAGACCTGGCGGGATCTCACGGGTCTCCCCTTGGCCCAGGCGATCAGTCCACTGTTTCCCGTGTCCAGCCTGGCGGATCTGATCCTGTCCCTGGTGCTGTCTTCGCTTGGTGCTCTTGCCCTGATGCGCGTACTCCCATCCAAGCGGGTCCGGCTGAGACACCTCCTGAGCGGAGCCGTGATGATTGGCCTGGCTTGCATGCTCCTCAACCTTGCGGTGGGCCGAAGCCTCATCTCGCTTGGGCTTCGCTTCCAGGCCTATGGATTGATCGGTGGGATCCTTGTGCTGACGTTGTGGATCTGGTTGCTTGGCTTGATTTTCTATTTCGGCGTCGCCTTCAGCGTTGTCCAAGCCCACCGCGAGCAGTGCGGCGATCCGCACCTCTGGCTGTGGGACCGGGACCCTCCCCAAGAGCGACGATGAAGACAGTTGAGGACGTTGGTGTGGAACGATCTGGATTGTCCCTTCGCCCATGGTCGGCGAGCCTCCTGATTGTCTGCGCGGGTGTCGGAGCGATGGTGGTGATCAGTGCACTCACGTTGGCGATGGTCCCTGTTCTGATCGTCAGCGCAGTTGTGCTGGCGCTTCTGATCGGCGCACTGGCCTGTGGCTGGGCCGGAATTGAAGCCCTGGCGGCCCTGGAGCGCTGGATTGAATCGGACGCGCGGTTCCACCGCTGATGCGGCCGCCGTTCGGCTGGCTTCTGATCCTCCTGGCGGTGGCGCTGGTGGCGGCGCCCACCCCCTTGGGCCGTGTCCTGCTGGACATCCTTGGCGGTCTCACCCTGGCGGTGCTGGTGCTGCCGCTTCTGTTGGCCGGTTCCGCTCTCCTGGCCCTGATGGTTCTGCGCCGAAGCCTGCGCACCTGCACGGTCTGTGGCACCACCAGCCTGGGCTCGGCGTGCTGTCCCGCCTGTGGGGCCGAGTTCGCAGCGGACCCCACGGCCGCACCACCGCTCTCCGATCGCCTGTTCGGCCTCGCCTCCAAGGATTCCCGGAGGGGGCAAGCCTCCCCTGGGCCTGACAGGGATCCGATCAACGTCGATGTCAGGGACGTCACGATCGATGTGCAGGCCCGCTCCGTCGGGGAGCCGAGCGATGGAGCGCCCTGACGCAGAAGCTCCGCGTGTCGATGCTGAGCCTCTGTCCAGGAGACCCTGCTGCCTCAGCTGCCCGTGGTTGCCGCGGCAGCGATCGAGCGGAGTTCCTGGAGACGGCGCTCGCGCAGATAGAGGAACAGGGGTGCGCCGCAGGCGAAGGCGATGGTCACGCAGCTGAGCAGGACAACCCAAAGGCCACGCATCTCCAGCCGCCTGGCTTCGACAACGATCCACACTGTGATCGCCGTGGCTCCGACCAGCAGGTCGCGGGACAGGGACTGAGCTGCCGGATTGGCGTTGGCCAGCCGGATGAACAGACCGAGATCGAAGGCATTCCCGGCGATCCGGATGAACTCCAGATTGGCGAGCCAGGGCAGCACGGCCCCGGCGATCGCCAGGGCCAGGTAGATCCACGGCAACACGCTCGACCCGTCTCCCCCTGAGCGGCCCCCCGTCGGTGGCGTCGGCACTGCGGATGTCATCGTTCGGGTTCCAGGGTCTCGGGATCCAGGTGCCTCACATCTTCCTCCACCTGCTGCAGCACCGATTCGCAGCGCCTCAGGCAAGCCATGGCCCGACCGTAGAGATCGGCCATGGCTTCCACTTCCAGTTCATCGGACTGGAGACTCGCGAGAGCCACCTCCAGGGCCGTGCGGGCCTGACTGAAGCTGAGCTGCTCCAGTTCCTGCTCCCAGTTCCGCAGGGAGTCGTCCAGGCTGGATGGCGCTTGGGGTGAGCGGGGAGATCGGGCCGCCTTGGCCGCCGCCGTCCCGGATTCGGGTTGTTCGGGCTGGGTGCGGCGGGGACTCATGGGTTTTGTGGGGGTTGGTGTACAGGACCGGGGCTGGCTCCTCCCTCACCGAGCAGCCATCAGCCATCACGGATCGGGAGAGGCTTCGGAGACCAGTCGGGACACGGTGCCGTGGGCGCTGCCATCGGCCCATTCGATCAGAAGTTTCTGGCCGGGGCTCACCTGATGGATCGAGCGCAGCAGCGATCCTGTTTCGCTGCGGACCAGTGTGAACCCGCGGCGCAGCAGCTGCTGCGGGGAGAGCGCCTCCAGCAGCCGCTCCAGCTGCTCCAGCTGACCTCGCCGTCGATGGAGCAGCAGGCGCGGATGGCAGGGCTCCAGTCGCAGTCGCAGGCTGTCAAGGCTCCCCCGCTTGCGCTCCAGCATCCAGGTGAGCTCCCGCTCCAGCTGGGCCCGACGCCCCTGCAGATCCTGCAGGATCTTGTGGCGATCGGGCAGCAGGGCCACCAGGGCCCCGGTGGGAGTGGCGGCCCGGTAATCGGCCACCAGATCGGCGATCGTCGTGTCGTCTTCGTGGCCGAGTCCCGTGATCACAGGCACCGGGCAGGACGCGAGCTGTCGGGCCAGCTCTTCACTGTCGAAGACCGCCAGGTCCTCCCGGCTGCCTCCACCCCTTGCCAGCACGACCGCCTCGACGCCGAGTCGACGGGCCTGGGCTCCCACGGCCTGGAGCCGCTGGCAGATTGTGGCTTGCACGGGCCCTTGAACGGGGATGGGCACCACCAGGATCCTGGCCGCCGGCCAGCGCTCCGCCGCCGTGCGGAGCATGTCGGCCAGGGCCGAGCTGGGGGAACTGGTGAGCAGGGCGATTCCCCGGGGATACTCGGGAAGGGGGCGCTTGCGTTCCAGGTCGAGCAGACCGGTCGGCATCAGCGTCTCCCTGACACGCTCGAACTGGCGGAGCACGCCTGCGAGGGTCGGACGGATGTCGAGAATCTGCACGCATAGCGTGGCCCGAGCCGGCCAGAAGTTGAGTCGGCCGACCACCGTGACGCCATCCCCGTCTTCCGGGCGATAACTCAGGCGGGAGAGCTGGGAGGCCCAGACCACCCCCGTGATCGTGGCGGCTTCATCGAGCAGATTCAGCCAGAGATGGCCCTTCTTGATCTGGGGCCGCGAGATGGTGGCGTCGAGCAGAAAGCGGGGAGCGAATCCGCGCTCCAGCAGGGTGCCGATCGCGCCGTTGAGCTCGCGGACGCAGTAGCGAGGCAGGGGGGAGGAGTTGGTCCCTGCGCTCGGATGCCCTGATGCCGTGGTCGGATCAATGGTCAAGGCGTCCGTAACAGAAACCCCAGTACAGGCTCAGACTGCCGGACACCAGGCAGATGACGGGGCCTAGGGGATGGTCAAATCGGATGAGGCCGACCGAGAAGATCAGCAGGGCGGTGCTCAGCAATCTGGACCCATCGCGCCGGTTGTTGACGTAGAGCGGAGCCACGAGATGGTGCGGTCGAGGCAGAACAAGTCTTGCCGACGGCGGGCGCCAGAACAGAATGACCCAGCGCCTGCCCCGGGGACGGCCCGGGCGCTGGGTCGTCCACACGGGCCAAGGGCTTCAGCCGAGACCGATCTGGGAGAGGATTCCCTGGCCGGTGAGGAGTTCGGTCGCCAGTCCGATCACGAAACCAAGCATGGCGAGGCGGCCGTTCCAGGTTTCAGCGAAGCTGACGAAGCCGAAGCGGGTCTGGGTGGCGTCAGTCATGGGTCGAAGGCGTTGACGCTTGTGATCGTAACGAATCATGGCGCGGGGTTGACAGTCTCGTTCGTCACAAGTTCAGGTTCTTTTCGATTTGTCTCCGGTCCTGGCCTCCGCCGGTTTGACAGCCCGAGCGGACTGGCCTAGGGGTGTGGCCTTCGCCACCGTTCTCCATCCCCTCCCTCCGGCCTCTCCTGCAGCAACAGCTTTCCGAGCCCCTGCCGCTGGACCCAGAACTGGTCCTCGTCACCGACCTGGACGGCACGCTGCTCGCCGGCTCCACATGCGGGCGGGCCCGACTCTATGCCTGGCTGCAGCAGCGTCGTGACCGGGTGCTTCATGTGTTCTGCACGGGCCGTGATCTCCGCTCGATCGCCCGACTGCTGGAAAACTCCGCCCCCGGCGGAGTGCGCCCCCCCCACCTGGTCATTGGTGACGTGGGCTGCACGGTGGCCTGCGGGAGCAGCCTGCAGCCGTTGCCCCTGGTGGTGGAGCCGATCGACCGCCGCTGGGATGGCCTGCCGGAGCGACTCGCCCCCCTTCTGAAGAACCAGCCCGGCCTCAGTGCCCAGCCGATCAGCTCCGATCGGCGGCTGGCCTTCGATTACGACCCCATATCCTTCGATCACACCCTGCTGCCACGGCTCGAGCGTGTGGGTGTTGACTGCCTGCTCTCCGACAACCGGTACCTCGACCTGCTGCCCTCCGGCGTGAACAAGGGCTCCACCCTGCTCGATCTGCTCCGCTGGCTGGACGTGGACCGGGATCGGGTGGTCACCGCCGGGGACACCTTGAACGACCTGTCCATGTTTCAGACCGGCCTGCGCGGGATCATGGTGGGCAACTCCGAGGCTGCCCTCAAGCGGTATCTGCCCTCCCTCCCCCACACCTTCCCAGCTGGCGGGCATGGCTGTGAGGGCATCCTCGAGGGTCTCTCCCACTTTGGGTACGACCACCTGTTCGATTGAGGGCCGGCCCGGATCAGAGCTGCGACAGCCGCTGTCGACGCAGCAGCGCCCGGCTCGTGGCTCCCGTGGGTTCGGCCTGGGTGGGGTCCTCCGGCCAGGGGTGCTTGGGGTAGCGCCCCCGCAGCTCGGTCCGCACCTGGGCGTAGCTTCCCCGCCAGAACCCCTCCAGATCCTGGGTGATCTGGACGGGGCGACCGGCCGGGGAGAGCAGCTGAAGGGTCACCGGCACGGTCCCCTCAAGCACGGAGGGTCCCTGCAGGCAGCCGAACAGGTCCTGGAGCTTCACCGCCAGGACGGGCTCGCCGCCGCCGTAGTCGAGGCGGACCCGGCGGCCCGAGGGGATCTCCAGCTCGGTGGGCAGCAGCCGGTTCAGCTCCTGGCGCCGCTCCCACGGCTGGCGGCGCCAGAGGGCTTCACGGAGGTCGATCCGGGCCAGGTCCTCCAGACGCTGCACCCCTTCAAGCCAGTCCCCCAGCCAGTCCTCCAGGTGGTCCAGCAGGGTGGTGTCACGGCAGTCCGGCCAGCTGGCCCCGCGGTGAGCCCGGATCAGCAGGAGGCGATGCCGCAGCTGACGGCTCTCCTCCCTCCAGGGAAGGGCCTCCAGGCCGAGCCCCCGCAGCCCCTCCAGCAGAGCCTCCCGCACCAGTTCGGGGGGAGCTGCCAGCCAGGGCCGGCGCTCCAGCACCAGGGCCCCCAGGCGCCTCTCCACGACGCCGCGCACCCGCCGGCTGGTGGGGTCCCACTGCACCGAGCGCTCCAGCGTTCCGTCCTCCCGCTGCATGAGCTCAAGGGTGGCGGTCTCCAGGGGGAGGGCCAGCAGAACGCGGGCCCCTGCCGCGTCCGTCTGGGCCCTGCCGCCGCCGTCGACTCCGGCGATCGCCAGCGCTGGGCAGCCGGCCAGGGGATCCCGGGGATGGAGCGCCACGTCCTGTCCGCTCCGCATCAGGAAACGCCCCCCCCCGGCCGGCCGCGCCAGGGCGACCCGTTCCGGGTAGGCCCAGCTGATCAGCCGGGCGGCCACCTCCGGCTCTGCGGCCCCCTCCACCGCCCTGGAGACTCCTGCGGGAGCGGCCCGGCCAGATCGGCTCCTGGCCGGATCGGCGAGCTGGCTTTCGAGTTGACGGATCAGTTGTCGCAGCTGCCGGCGCCGGGGGTCGCCCCCGGGCTGTCTCAACCAGTCGAGCCGGCGCATCAGATCGCTCCCGGCATCCTCCGCCGTCAGGGGATCCCGTTCGTTGAGCAGCACGGCCAGCTCCGCGGCCAGCGGCAGACAGCCGCTGGCCCTGGCCCGCAGCAGCATGTGGGCCAGGCGGGGATGGAGTCCCAGGTCGGCCATGGCCCGGCCATGGGGAGTGAGAGCACCGCCCCCGTTTCCGACTCCCTCCAGCCCCCCCAGCTGGCGCAGCAGCTCCCGGGCCTCCCGCAGGGGGGCCTCCGGTGGCGGGTCCAGCCAGGGCAGGCTCTCCCCCAGCCCCGCTCCCCAGCGGGCCAGGTGGAGCACCAGGGGCAAGGGGTCGGTCTCAAGCAGTTCGGGGCTGTCGAAGGCCGGCCGCCGCCGCCCCTCCGCCGCCGACCAGAGCCGTATACAGGTCCCCGCCCCCAGCCGCCCGGCCCGGCCCTGGCGCTGGGTGGCACTCGCCTGGCTGGCTGGCCCGGTGATCAGCGCATCCATGCCCGTGCGCGGGTCGAAGCGGCTGCGGCGGCTGAGTCCGCTGTCGACCACCAGACGAACTCCGGCGATGGTGAGCGAACTTTCGGCGATCGAACTGGCCAGCACCACCTTGCCTTCCGCCTGTCGGGCCGGAGCGATGGCCCGGCTCTGGGCTTCCAGGGGCAGGGCACCGTGCAAGGGACAGAGTTCGATCTCCCTCCCCCAGCTGGTGCCGCGGATCGCCCCGAGGGCGTTGCGGATCTCCCGCTGCCCCGGCAGGAAGACCAGCGCCGTGGCCCGCTCGCCCTCTGCGTCGAGCCAGTGGCGCTCCAGGGCTCGCACCACCTGCAGATCCAGCGGTTCCCGTTCCCGAGCCGGCTGGTGATGCACGGCCACCGGATGGCTGCGCCCCGCGCTGGTCAGGACCTGCGCCTCCGGTAGCTTCTGCGCCAGGGGTTGCAGATCGAGTGTGGCGGACATGATCAGCAGCCTCAGGTCCGGTGCCAGCACCGGACGGGCTTCACGGAGCAGGGCCAGGGCCAGATCCGTCTCGGCCCGCCGCTCATGGAATTCATCGAAGATCACACAGCAGACCCCCGCCAGGGAGGGGTCGTCCTGGAGCCGCCGCAGGAACAGTCCGTCCGTCATGACCTCGAGCACAGTGGCTGCCGAGCAGCGATGCTCCAACCGCACCCGATACCCGACCCGGCCTCCGACCTCCTCGCCCAGGGCGGCCGCCAGTCTGAGGGCGGCCGCCCTGGCGGCCAGCCGGCGCGGCTGGATCAGCACCAGCCTGGCTGTTCCCAGCCTCGGGGCGCTGCAGTCGTGGAGGTGGCGCAGCAGCGCCAATGGAACCAGGCTGGTCTTTCCGGCGCCGGGTGGCGCCTGCAGGAGCAGCGTGCCACCCGCAGGAAGCCGCTCCAGGATCAGCGGAAGGAGCGGCTCGATCGGCAACGGCTCCCTGCCGCCGCCGGTCGGAGCGCTCATCGGACCACGGGGAAACTGGACGGCCTCAGCCGACCAGTTTCAGAACCAGGGCCAGCAGGGCGGTACTGAGCAACCCCAGGGACGCCAGCAACCGCACCAGGGGCCCGACGGACAGGCCAAGCGAGGACATAAAGAAAAACGGAAGAAATGGAGTGACCCCTTTTTAACGCCGCCGACCGGGGTGGGTGGTGGCCTTGGCCACGTTTCTTAGCCAGTCGTTGGGTTCCCCCCCCGGCGTCCCCGGATCGGCTGCCCCAGACCCGCGTCCGGGGGGCGCTCAGCGCACGTGCCGGACGCCATCGACCGGGTGATAGTCCTCTCCGGTCGTCTCTTCGTAGACCACGGCAGGCAGGCCGGTCTCGAACATCGTCTGTAGGGCTTCCTTCAGGTAAGGGTTCCAGCCCCCTGTCGTGACCTTGCCGTGCCGCACCGTCCAGTCCCAGGTTCCCGGCAGATCGCGGGGGATCCGGCCTTCGCGATCCCGTCGGGCCACCAGGTCCTGGGACTCAACCAGACCGACCAGGATCGGATCCTTGCCATAGGCCGGGGTGAGGCTCAGTTCCAGCCGGACCGGATCCTCCTTGATCAGATGGAGTCGGAAACGTGGGGGCAGCTTGAGGCTGCGCAGCACAGCGGCCACGATTCGGGTTCTCTGATCCAACTGTTGGCCTCCGCCGGAACACATGTCCTCCCCCTGGTTGTACCAGGCTGAAGCACCGCACCAGGGTATGCAGCGACGGTGCCCTTGCCTGGAGGGTCCTCAGGGGGAATCGGGGGGGAGGACCGACTCCTCGCTGTCTCCACTGAACCGCACGGTGAGGAGATCCTCGCGGGTCAGCTGGCCGTTGGAATCCAGCAGTTCCGGATGAATGGTCAGACGGCCGGTCCGGTCGGGAGTGAGGCCCTTCGGGTTGGTGGCGCTCCCAGCGGCCTCTCCATGCTGGGCCGAGATCCGCTCCGGGGAGCGATCGCCGCGGGTGTGTCCGGGTTGATCACCCGGACGAGGCACCGCCTTGAAGCCCTGGGCCATCACCCGAAACGCCTGCCAGAGCAGAATCAGGAAGCAGGCTCCGTAGAGCAGGGGAAACAGCTGGACGAAGGACGGTGTCATCGGCGGTGACTCGGCACTGGGGTGTCCCCCTCACCGTTCCATCATTGCCTGGATGTGGCGCCTTGGGCGAGTTTCCAGGCCCAGAGGCTGCTGCAAGCGGCTCCAAAGGCCAGAAAGAGGAGCAGGAGGGTGCTGGTGTCCATACCGGGTTACAAAACTTCGCCAATCCTAGGTTGTTGAGCCGGCGGGGGTGATCGCCGCAGCGGCGGGGCCGCTCCGCACTTCGTCACACCTTGGCGGAGGTCCGTCCTTTCACCATCCGGGGCGGCGCCGTTACGGTCCAGACAGGACCCTGTCCGCGCTCCGCCCGCCATGACGTCGCCCCGCCCCCCCTTGCGCCCCCTGCTTCCTCTGCTGCCCCTGGCGTTCCTGCTGGCCTCGCCGGCGCTGCCGCCGGCCCCTGCGCTGGCCCAGTCCCGCCCCTCCGCGGCAGGGCCGTCCCTCGCCCGCCAGTCCTTCGTGGCTGAGGCGGTGCGCCGGGCCGGGCCCGCCGTGGTCACGATCGACACGGAACGCACGGTGATCCGCCCCGGCTCCGGAGGGTTGCCCCCGGGGATGCTCTCCGATCCCTTCTTCCGTCAGTTCTTCGGATTCCCCCAGGGCCAGCCCCCGTCCCAGCGCACCGAGCGGGGCCAGGGCAGCGGTGTGATCTTCCAGTCCGATGGCCTGATCCTCACCAACGCCCATGTGGTGGAGAAAAGCGATCGTGTCTTCGTGGGCCTCAAGGACGGGCGGCGCGCCGAAGCGAAGGTGGTCGGGCTGGACAGCGTCACCGATCTCGCCCTGGTGCAATTGCTTGAGCCGGGTCCATGGCCGGTGGTGGTCCTGGGGGATTCCGATGCTCTCCAGGTGGGGGACTGGGCGATCGCGGTGGGCAATCCCTTCGGCCTCGACAACACCGTCACGATGGGGATCATCAGCAATCTCAACCGCAACGTGAGCAAGCTGGGTATCACCGACAAGCGGCTGGATCTGATTCAGACCGACGCCGCCATCAATCCCGGTAACTCCGGCGGACCCCTGCTTAACGCCGATGGGGAGGTGGTAGGCATCAACACCCTGGTGCGCTCCGGCCCGGGGGCGGGGCTGGGCTTTGCGATCCCGATCAACCGGGCCCGCAGCATCGCCAGCCAGCTGATGGCCAACGGCCGGGTGAGTCACCCAATGATCGGGGTGGGCCTTGACAATCTGCCCCAGCAGCAGATCCAGTCGGGTCGGGAGGGGGCCCTGGTGCGGTCGGTGCTGCCCGGTGGGCCGGCTTCCCAGGCCGGGTTACGGCAGGGCGATGTGATCATCGCCGTCGGGGGCAAACCGGTGAAGGGTCCCGCTCAGATGGTTTCCGCGGTGGAGGCCAATGGGGTCGGTCGCCCGATGACGGTCCAGATTCTCCGTGGCGGAGCCACCCTGCAGCTTCAGGTGGTTCCCACCGTGATGCAGTCACTGGGGATGGCGGCGGGACGGTGAGTGATCCGGGGAAGACAACGGTCCGGCCCCCTTCCGGAACGGAGTCCCGCAAGGGGGCGACGGGCAGCTCAGAGCACGTCCGGATCAACGGCCGGCCGGCGGGGAGCGTTTGAAGTGGAGGGCTCGGAAGGACTCCAGCCGGCCGGTTTCTCGGTGGCGCCGAAGCGGCTCGGCGTGCCGAGCTGCTGGCGCATCATCCACTCGGTGGCGGCCTTTTGGGCCTGCCAGGCCTGCAGCAACTGCTTGGCGAGACCGCGCAACGACTGGGGGTCCCCCGTGGAGTCGATCACGCGGCACATGCGCTCCAGCTCAAATTGCTGGCCGAGGCTGAGGGCGAGCGGTTCAGACATTGCGGGCATCGCGACGGGGCAGTGAAGCCACGCCAATGCTACGAAGTGTTTCGGCTGCTCGCGTAGCGACAGGTACAGAGTTAAGGAATTCTCGTCAGCGTCTGGCCACATGCCCCGGCTCAAGCCGGGGCGTTCGCGTCTCCCCAGGCAGCGGCGGGTTCAGTGGTGCTCTCGAAGGGTCTCCACGCAGTGGGTGATGCACTCCCCGTCATCGAGGGAGCAGGTGGTGATGCACTCGAAGTAGCTCTCCACGGAGTCCCAGCCCTGCTCCTGGTGCTGGGTGACGTCGGATCCGACGGGGGGATCGGATGAGGCGTTCTGGCCTGAGAGCGGAACCGTTCCGTGGCCGATCGAAGCGTTCATGGGCCCGACTGCTAGGTGTATGCAGTCAGGATATGCAGATCATTTCGGGCAGTCCAGAGAAATGAGTGTTCCTGCTTACTGCACTGTGAAGTTGTTTGTGTTTAGCCCATCTTGACCCGGTGGCGGAGCCGCTCGGGCCTCAGTCCGCGGGCTGAGGGTCCCCTCCGCCCGGACGCTGACGCCGGGAACCGGCTTTCGTCTTCTGCTTCGCACGACTGGCGGCCAGCCTGGCCAACCGGGACCGCTCCGCCTCTGCCCGGGACCGCTCGTCGTCCTCCTCCTGTTTCTTCTCCAAGTAGTAGCTGTAGTCGCCCCGGTAGAGCACCAGCTGGCCATCGCGGATCTCCACGATGCGATTCGCCACCCGGCTGATGAAGTAGCGGTCGTGCGAGACGATCAGCACGGCTCCGTCGTACTGCCTCAGGGCCTCCTCCAGCATCTGCTTGGCCGGGATATCCAGATGGTTGGTGGGTTCATCCAGCACCAGCAGATTGCATGGGGAGAGCAGCATCAGCGCCAGGGCCAGACGGGCCTTCTCGCCTCCGCTCAACTGGCCCACGGGCTGGAAGACCGTGTCATTGCTGAACCCGAAGCTGCCTAGCAGGGAACGCACCTGGGTCTGGGTCCAGTCCGGCACGGCCGCGAACAGGGTGTCGATCACGCTGGCGTCGAGGTCGAGCGCTTCGGCCTGGTTCTGCTCAAAGTAGCCGGCCACCACATTGTGCTCGCCCAGACGGGACTCCCCCTCATCGGGCTGCTCCAGGCCCATCACCAGGCGGAGCAGGGTGGATTTACCGGCCCCGTTGGGCCCCACGAACGCGATGCGGTCGCCGCGTTCCACCTCCAGATCGGCGCCCAGGAAGAGGAGCGTCTCCCCGTAGCTGTGGCACAGATCGCGGATCAGGGCGACCCGTCGACCGGAGCGTGGAGCGGAAGGGAAGCGGAAGCGGGGACCGTCCAGGCTTTCCAGCGGCGCCTCGATCCGCTCCACCTTCTCGAGCAGCTTCTCGCGGCTCTTGGCCTGGGTGCTGCGGGTGGCGCTGGCGCGAAAGCGATCGATGTAGGCCTGCTGGCTGGCCAGGTCCTTCTGCTGACGCTCGAAGGCCGCCTGGCTGGCCTCCCGCTCCAGGGCCTTCTGCTCCAGATGCTGGCTGTAGTTGCCCAGGTAGGAACGGGAGACACCCCGCTCGGTCTCCACGATCTGATTGCAGACCCGATCGAGGAAGGCCCGGTCATGACTGACCACCACGATCGGAATGGACTGCTCCACCAGATAGCCCTCCAACCACTGGATCGCTTCCACGTCGAGATGATTGGTCGGCTCGTCGAGCAAGAGCAGATCGGGGTCCTGCAGGAGAATCTTGCCCAGGGCGATCCGCATCTGCCAGCCTCCGGAATAGGCCCCCACAGGTTGATCGGCGCCCTCGGAGCTGAAGCCGATTGTGGGCAGGAGCTTGTCGATGCGGGCTTCGAGTTCGTAGCCGTGCAGCGCCTCGAATCGGCCCTGCAGCAGACCGAGCTCGTGGATCAGGGTGTCGAGATGCTCGGGATCCGCCGTGGCCCGATCCCCCGCCATCTCCTGCTCGACCCGGTGCTGGGCCATCAACACGTCGGCGGCCTCCCCGAAGGCCTGAAAGAGTTCCTCCCGCACCGAGCGGGCCGGGTCCACGTCGAATTCCTGGCGCAGGTAAGCGATCTTCGGATCCCCCTGGCGCACCACCTGGCCGCTAGTGGGCTCCTCCAGACCGGCGATCAGCCGCAGCTGGGTCGACTTGCCGGCGCCATTGACGCCCACCAGTCCGATGCGGTCCCCCGCCTTCACCTCCCAGGTGACGTCCCGCAGCACCTGGGCGGCGGGATAGATCATGGAGACGCGTTCCAGACGGAGCACAGCGGACGAACGGGGCGCGGATGACCGTCATCATCCCTGGCCGTCCAGCGTCATGCGCTCTGGGCAGACTGGGGGAATCCCCCCGGGGCCCGGCATGGTCAAACGTCTGGAGCAGGTGGCGGCCCTGGTGGTGGCGGCCGGTCTGGCGATCGTGAGCTACTGGCTCTTCTTCAGCTGGGCCCAGGGAGGGCGGGTGCCCCGGGCCGAGCCGCGTCAGCCGGCCGGTTCTCCCCCCACTCTGTCTGTGCCGGGGGCCGGCATTGAGGCCGCTCCGCCGGGGGAGCGGAAGCCGCTCCCCTAGAGGCCGCCCCGGGCCTTCACCAGCCACTGGTTGCTCTCGCCGTCATCCAGGAGAGCCAGATGCTCCTTCACGGCGGCTTCGCTGACGGGAAGATCCCAAGCCTCTCCGAGGGCCAAGATCCTGGCCAGGGTGCCCTTGGGATCCTGCAGCGCCTGACGGAACAGGGACTGGGTCAGATCCGGGTCCTGGCGGATGCGCGTGTAGAGCTGGGCGGCTCGGGTGGAGACGTCGGGTGCGGAGCTGGGATCGGGGGAGAGATCAGCCATGGAAGCCGCCCATGGGCAACGTGCTTTGCCCCTGACCCTATGGGTCCGGGGCCGGAGCCGCCAGCCTTCGTTGGCTGTTGTTGGACTTTGGACGCCGGCCGGTCCTCAGGCTGCCAGGGACGGGTCGATGTCGTCCTGACCCGAGGCGGAGGCGTCCTCCATGCTGCGGGCATCCAGGCACAGCACCTTGCGGAGCTGGGCATAGTTGGCCGCCAGGGTCTGGCGCCCCTCCTGAATCGCGGTGTATTCGGCCCGCTGCAGCACGTGGTGGAGGTGGGTCAGCAAGTAGGTGCTGATCACCGCCGAGACCAGCACGTCGCTCTTGTCGGCGGTTTTCCGGGCAGAGGCCTGACGCGCCTGGGATCGTGCCGCCTTCGCCGGTTGACCGGCCGCAGGAGTGACCGCTGTCTTGGCCATGGGCGGATGGACGGTGCGGTTCCAGCATAGTGCTGGATACTATCCGTGACGACCTCTGTACACTTCTGCGTATCGCGTGTGCTCCGTGCGGCCGTGGCCACTCGTCAGACCTCCACGAGCGGCCGCGCGAAGTCTCCGCGGATTCAGGTGGTGCTCCCCGAGGACCTCTGCGCCCGTCTCACCGCCGTGGCCGAAGCCGAGTCGCGCACGGTCAGCAACATGGCCAAGGTGCTGATCCAGCAGGGCCTCGATCGCCTCGAGCGGCCACAGCTCGAGACCTCCCGCCTCGAGAACTCCCACCCGGGCCCGGCCCTGGGCCCCGCTCCCCAGGCGTCTCCCCCCCTGGGAACCGATCGGTTCCGGGAGGTGCTCGAGCAGCAGGAGCGCCGGCAGCCGGGCCGGCTTCGGGGGGCGCCTCGCCGCCTGCGCCTGCCCCGGCCGCTGGGCTGACCCCCCCGGCCCCGCCCCTCAGGAGGCGGAATCGGCCCGGACCCCCAGAACGGCCGCCCGGCGGGCTCCGGTCACCGACGGCAGGGAGCCGGGGTGGCGGCGCTGATGCCACCAGGCCAGCAGGGCGAAACCCAGGGCTTCGCGCTCCTCCTCGCCGATGCCCAGCTCGCGCAGGGGCCTGACCTGGGTGCCTCGGCAGCGTCGGCGCAGCTGCTCCATCAACAGGCCGTTCCGGGCTCCGCCGCCCGCCACCACGAGCTCCAGGGGGCGGGTGGCCCCCCGCGAGAGGTCCGCGGCCACCACCGCGGCGCTGAACGCGGTGAGGGTGGCCAGCGCGTCCGCCGGCTCCAGGGAGCCGCCCCGGGCAGCGGCCTCCCGTCGCAGGTCGTCCAGCCGTCGCGTCAGATCCTCCTGGCCGAAATCCTCCCGGCCGGTGGATTTCGGCGGCTCCCGCAACAGGTAGGGCTCCCGCAGCCAGCCGGAGATCAGGGCCTCCCGCACGGTGCCTTGCCGCGCCCAGGCCCCATCGGCATCGAAGGCCAGCCGGCCGCCGCTGAAGTGGGTCACGGCCAGATCGATCAGGCTGTTGGCCGGTCCACAGTCCCAGCCGGAGACCCGGGCCCTCCGGTCTGGACCGGCCGCCGGGGGCAGCAGGGTCAGGTTGGCGATTCCGCCCAGGTTGAGCACCGCGCGCCAGCCCCCGATGGCCGGGAGCAGGGCCGCGTCGGCCGCCGGCACCAGAGGGGCTCCATGGCCTCCCAGGGCCAGATCACGGGCGCGCAGGTCGAACACCACCGGGCGCTCCAGCAGCGTGGCCAGCAGGGGCCCCTGCAGCAACTGCCAGCTCGCGCCCCGCCGCTGGGCGGTGGGCGGGCGGTGCCACACGGTCTGGCCATGGCAGCCCACGAGCCCGGCCCGGCCCGTCGGGTCGCAGCGCCGGGCACAGGCCGCCTGGGCTTCGGTGACCGCCTCGGCCAGCTCGAGCAACTCCGCGGTGGGCATGGGCCGCCCCTGCCCCGCCGCGATCAGCCTCTGTCGCAGGGCCTCGGGGTAGGGCAGGGAGCAGTGCTCCAGCACCTGCCAGCGGGGGCGCTGCAGGGGGGGGCGGAAGCTCACCAGAACGGCATCCACCCCATCGGCGCTGGTGCCGCTCATCAGACCCAGCACCAGGTCGGGCTGGCCCGGCCGCCTCACAGCTGGGGAAGCCCCTCCAGGGCCTGGACCGTGCCCATCACCACCAGCAGATCTCCCTGGCTGAGCACATGGGAGGCGGGCGGATTGACCGAGAGGTGGTTTTCGGGTCCGGCGGCCAGCACGCTGACCTCGTAGTTCTTGCGCAAATTGAGGTCCCGCAGGGACCGGCCGATGAACTCCTGGGGCACCTTGATCTCCTCGATGCTGTTGCGATCGTCGAGGCGAAGCCGCTCGAGCAGATTGGGGCGCATCAGCTGGCGGCCGAGCTGTTCCCCCTGCATGCGGGAGGGGAAGACCACCTTGTCGGCTCCGACCCGGCGCAGCATCTTCTCGTGCAGGTCGCTGGTGGCGCGGGCGATCACCTGGGTGACCCGGCTGCCCTCGCTGTCCTTGACGATCAAGGTGGCGGTGATGCTGGCTTCGATCGGTTCGCTGATGCCTACCACCACCGTGCCCAGATCCAGCACGCCGGCGGCCCGGAGCGCCTCCTCGTCGGTGCAGTCAAGGGCCCTCGCCTCGATGGCCGGATCCACCTGACGCAGGGCGTCGATCGCCCGCTGGTCCCGGTCCACCGCCAGCACCTCCGCGCCGCAGCGCACCAGTTCCTTGCACACAGCGGTACCGAAACGTCCGACGCCGATCACCGCGAAGCTGTTGGGCGCGGCCGTGCCGGCTCCTTGCCAGCGCCACCAGTTCGTCATCGAGGCTCATCGGTTTGCGGCGCCATTCTGTGACGCCCGCCCACCCGGCGCCGTGGCGCCAGGTGGGGACAGGGTTCGCCTCGGCGGACCGATCAGCGGTTCGGCTGAGGGGTCATGCGCAGATAGGGCCTGATCTCGGTGACGCCCTTCGGGAACTTGGCGCGGGCGTCTTCGGTGGCGATCGAAGGAACCACCACGCAGTCCTCGCCGTCCTTCCAGTTCACCGGCGTGGCCACCTGGTGGTAATCGGTGAGCTGCAGGGAATCGATCACCCGCAGGATCTCGTCGAAGTTGCGGCCCGTGCTGGCCGGATAGGTGATCTGCAGACGCAGCTTCTTATTGGGATCGATGATGAAGACCGAGCGCACCGTCAGGTTGTTGAGGGCGTTCGGGTGAATCATCCCGTAAAGATCACTCACCGTCTTGTCAGAATCCGCCAGGATGGGATAATCCACCGTGGTGTGCTGGGTTTCGTTGATGTCGCCGATCCAGCCCCGGTGGCTGTCGGCATCATCCACGCTGAGGGCGATGGTCTTCACGTTGCGCTTGTCCCACTCGGGGCGCAGGCGGGCCACCTCGCCGAGTTCGGTGGTGCACACCGGGGTGTAGTCGGCCGGATGGGAGAACAGAACCACCCAGCTGTCGCTGGCGTAGTCGTAGAAGTTGATCGGACCCAGCTGGGAATCCTGGGTGAAATCGGGAACTGTGTCACCGAGCTGAAGGGTCATGGTGCAACCGTCAGGGAGAGGGAGAAGACTCGATCGTGGCATGGACAGGGCACTGGTCCAGCGGCCTGTCGCTGCTTCCCACGAGGTTAGGGAATCGCGGTCCCTGGATTCCGAAGGACCGCCCGAGGAGTCAGGGCAGCGCTGGCCTCTCCCAGGCCAGCGAGGGGGGCGGCAGCCGTGGCGAAGGGGCCCCACCACCGGGGCCGGATCCCTCACAGCGGAACCGGCCAGTCCTGGAGCACCTCCCGCAGCTTCTCCAGTCCGAGCCCTGCGGTCGCCGAGACGAACACGGCGTCGCCGGCCAGGCCGCGGGCCTGCTCCAGCGCGGAGGTGGGGCAGCGGTCGATCTGATTGGCCACCAGCCGGCGGGGGGCGTTGCTGCCGAGGGAGTCGAGGATGCCGTGCACCGTCTTGAGCTGCTGGCTCCAGGCTGGATCAGAGAGATCCACCACCACTAGCAGGCCGTCGGCCTCCAGGGTCTCCTCCAGGGTGGAGCGGAAGGCTTCCACCAGGGGAGGCGGCAGGTCCCGGATGAAGCCCACCGTGTCGGTGAGCAGCAGCCGCCGCACCGAGCCCTCGGGGGTGGGCAGTTCCAGCCGCCGGGTGGCCGGATCAAGGGTGGCGAAGAGCTTGTCCTCGGCCAGCACCTCTTCGCCGGCCAGCGGCCTGGTGAGCGCGTTGAGGAGGGAACTCTTGCCCGCGTTGGTGTAGCCCACCAGGGCCAGCCGCCTCAGTTCCTGTCGTCCCTGTCTCAGACGGGCCCGGTGGTCCCCGAGCCGGCCCACGTCGCGCTGCAGCCGCTCGATGCGGCGGGCGATGGCGCGCCGGTCCTTCTCCAGCTGGGTCTCGCCGGGACCTCGGGTGCCGATGCCGCCCCCCTGCCGGGACAGACTCAGGCCGCGGCCGCTCAGCCGGGGCAGGCGGTAGCGAAGCTGGGCCAACTCCACCTGCAGTCGGCCGGCGCTGCTGGCGGCCCGCTGGGCGAAGAGATCCAGGATCAGCTCACTGCGGTCACTCACCGGTAGATCCAGGAGCCGTTCCAGGTTGCGGGCCTGCACCGGGGTGAGTTCCCGATCGGTCACCACCAGGCTGGCCTCAAGCCGGCGGGCCTCCAGGGCCGCCTCCCGCAGCTTCCCTTCCCCCCAGAGGATCTGGGGCGAGCCCGGCTGACGCTTCTGGCGCATCACCCCCACCGGCAGCGAACCGGCGCTGCGCACCAGCCCCTCCAGTTCGGCGATCTCCCGCTGGCTGTCGCTGTCCTCGCCCTGGACCAGGGCCAGCAGCAGCACCCGCTCCGGCCCCCGGTCCCGGGGGGGCGGGGTGGGGCCCGGCCCGGCCTCCCACGGGTCGGCGGGGTTGATGGCGGGGTCGCAGAGGTCGGCCAGCTCGCCCTCCAGGAGGGAGACCCACGGCCGCTCCTCATCGCGGCCGAGGGTGAAGGCGGTGGCGGCCCAGCGGCCGCCCGATCGGGCCCGGTCGCCGTAGCGCAGCCAGACGAGCGGGGCAAGATCGATCCCCACCAGAGCCTCCGTGCCCCCCGGCTCCAGAGCGCTCCCCCGGCCCACGCAGGTGATCAGGCGCAGATCCCGCCCCTGGCGCCGTTCGGAGCCGGGCAGGCGCTCGATCAGCCGGCCCGACTGCTCCAGAGGACCGACCCAGAGCAGGCGGCAGAGGCCGCGACCGTCCACCACCAGGCTCAGGGGCAGCTCCAGTTCGTGGGCCTCCGCCGCCAGCCGCTGCAGGGCCAGCAGGTCGGCGCCGCCGGCTTCGGGATGGCGCCGGTGCGCCAGCCGCTCCAGCCGGCGTTTCTGGGCGGGGCGCAGACCGCTGACGCGGCCGCAGAGGACGGCCTGTTTCAACGGCGCGCGATCAACAGGCAGGGGAGGCCCGCAGCCGTGGCGCCCGCCAGGTCCTCCGGGCTGTCGCCCACATGCCAGACGAGCCGGGGAGGCAGACCCAGGCCGGCGAGGGCCCGCTGGAAGGGCAGCGGGCTCGGCTTGGCGGCTCCGGCCGTGCTGGAGACGACCACCAGATCCAGCAGCTCGGCCAGCTCAAGGTCCCGCAGCAGGCCATGCAGCCGTTGATCGAAGTTGCTCACCACGGCCAGCGCCACCCCCGCCTGACGCCAGCGTCGCATCGGCTCGAGCACGTCGGGGTGGCGGTGCCAGAGGCCGGCATCGGCGAAGCGATCGAACAGGTCGCGGCAGAGGTCCGGAGGGGCCGGCGGGGCACCGGCGGCGCCCAGGACCTCCAGGATGCGCTCCCCCCACCAGCGGCGTTCCGCCGCCAGCAGCTCGGGGCCATCCAGGCCGGGGAAGGCCAGGGGAGGCGCCTGGCGGTACACGGCGGGAAAGACCCGGTCGACGGCGGCGGCCTCCACGGCGATGCCATGGGCGGATGCCGCCGCCGCATAGGTGGTGCCGATCGAGTCGCGGAGTCCGATCAGGGTGCCCATGGCATCCAGCAGGAGGCCCCTGGGGGCGGGGGCGACGGCTGCAGGTGCCATCAGGACGGCGGAGCTGTCGCCCCGCTCCGGTTGGACCCTTCTCCCCGTAAGGGGCGCCCCAGGTCGCTGATCCAGCCCGCCGCCACCTTGAGCTGGTGGGGCAGCCCCGGCAGCCGGGAGAGATAGGTGACCTGGCGGATCCGGTAGGCCACCCCTCCCGCCAGGGTCAGGCCGAGGCCCGTGAGGCTGGCCTCGCCGATGCCCAGGCTGATCATCTCGCCGAGATCCTTCCAGAGGAATGGCAGCAGCGGCTCTCCAGCCAGGGAGAGCATCAGATTCCGCGCCAGGTGGTCCGCCTGCTGGAAGGCCACCTGGGCTGTGCCCGCCAGCGCTTCTCCCTCCGCATCCGGAACGTGGGCCACGTCCCCGAGGGCGAAGAGGTCGGGGTGATCGGCCAGCTGCAGGGTGTCGCCGCAGAGCAGCCGGCCGCGGCCATCGAGGCGGGCGGCGGGCTCGATCGGTGGTGGTGCCACCGTCACACCGGCGGTCCAGATCACTCCATCGATCGCCAGGTCCTCGTGGCAGTCGCCTTCCTCCCGGCCGGGGACCAGGCTCAGGCGGATCAGGCCGGGCTCGACGGCCAGCACGCGCGTGTGGGTGCGCAGGCGGATGTCCCGCCGCAGCAGGGCCCCACGGGCCTGATCGCGGTTGAAGGAGCGGGCCTGGGGCAGCAGCTCGGCTCCCTGCTCAATCAGTTCAATCACGGTGCTGCCCTCCAGCAGGTCGGCCAGCTTGCAGGCCACCTCCACACCACTTGGGCCCGCCCCCACCACCGCCAGTCGCTGCAGGGGCCGGGGCTGGGCCCGCAGACGCCGGACCAGGGTCTGCAACCGCTCCACATCGGCCAGGGTCCGGAAGCCCGTGGCGTGCTCTTCCACCCCAGGCACACCGAAGCTCGCCCCACGGCTGCCCGTGGCCAGCACCAGCCGCGAGTAGGGCAGCCGTCGGCCCTGCTCGGTCACCAGGCTGCCGGCCGCGGCGTCCACGCGGCTGACCCGGTCGCGCAGCCAGGCCACACCGCGGCCGGCCAGGAGGGTGTCGTACCGGGGGGCCACTTCCCAGCTCCTCAGCTCCTCGGAGAGGAGCTCGTAGAGCAGGGGCAGGAAGAGGAACCGTTCGTTCGGTTCGATCAGCAGAATCGGCGGGTGGTCGCGCTGGGAGGCCAGGGCCAGGGCCGTGTAGAGCCCACCGAACCCACCCCCGGCGATCAGCACGGGCGCCCTGGAACGTCCCGGGGGAGCGGGGTCGGGAGAAGGTCTCCTGTCTGGCTCCGCCATGCTGCCGATCGACCGACCGTCCGAGGTTGGTCAAACCCTAACCAGCGGCGTTGCGTCGGAGGAGATGATGGGCCCCATGACCAGCCTCGCCCCCTCCCGGCTGCCGGCCGATCGCCAGGGCCGTCCGATCGATCCGGACGGAGCCCAGGAGCTCCTGGCGGCGACCGATGCGGCCGGATGTCTCGCCTGGGGGCTCAAGACCTTTGAGGCCGGCTTCGCCCTGACCACCAGTTTCGGGATCCAGTCGGCCGTGCTGCTGCATATGGTCAGCCGGCTCGATCAGACCATCCCGGTGATCTGGGTCGACACCGGTTACCTGCCCCCCGAGACCTACCAGTACGCCGATCGCCTCTGCACCGCCCTCAACCTGAATCTTCAGGTGGCCCAGGCCGCCCTCAGCCCCGCCCGGATGGAGGCCCTCTACGGCCGCCTCTGGGAGACCGGCCGGGCCGAGGACATGAACACCTACCACCGGCTGCGCAAGGTGGAACCCCTCGACCGGACCCTGGAGACCCTCTCGATCCGCTGCTGGGCCAGCGGTGTGCGCGGCAGCCAGACTGACCACCGGGGCTCCCTGTCCTATCTGGATGCGGTGCGGGGCCGCTGGTCGCTGCATCCGCTGCTGGGCTGGAGTGCCAGGGACGTGTACTACTACATGGAGCAGCAGGCGCTGCCCCAGCATCCGCTGTTTGAGCAGGGCTATGCGAGCGTCGGTGACTGGCACTCCAGTCGCCCCGATGACGGCAGCGGTCGGGCCACCCGCTTCGGCGGGCTGAACCAGGAGTGCGGCATCCATCTCCCTGGGGTGATGGGCGAGGGGATCTAGGGGTGAAGGCCGGCGACCTCTGGCTGCTGATCGGTAATTCCCGCTGGCACTGGGCCGAAGCCGATCCTTCGGCGGCGGGACCCGGCCTCCGCTTCCGGCATGCCTCCCCCCCCCCGGATCCCGCCTCGGTGCCCTGGCCCCGGATCCGTGCCTGGGCCGCCGTCGGAGCGTTGCCGCTGCTGACCGCCCCCGGGCAGCCGGACGCCCTGCCCGCTCGCCGCCTCCGGATCGAGGCCGTTCCCCTGCGGGAGGCCCCGGCCTGGCTGGGCATCGACCGGGCGCTGGCCGGCTGGGAGGCCTGGCGCCGGCAGGCGGAGCACGCCGCCCGCGGGGGCGGCGTGCTGGTGGCCGATGCGGGGACGGTCCTGAGCCTCACCCGGGTGGATCCGGAGGGTCGCTTCGCCGGGGGACGGCTTCTGCCCGGCCTGGCTTTGCAGCTGGCCGCCATGGGCCGGTCCACGGCGTTGCTGCCCAGCCTGGCTGCTCTCCCGCCGGCCGGGGTTCCACCCCCCTGGCCCCGGGACACGGCCGGGGCCATGGCCAGCGGATGCCTGCGGGGGATGGCCACCGCCATCGCCGGGGCCTGGAGCGACCTTGATGGGGGCGGCTGGGGGGGGCTTTGGTTGACCGGCGGCGACGCCGAAGTGCTGGCACCGCTGCTGGCCCCCCTCGATCTGCCGCTGCGGCACGTCCCCCACCTGGGCCTGGAAGCTCTGGTGGCCCTCAGCTCAGGCCCAGATCGGTGAGAATCTGGTCGGCCATCTCCTCGGCTTTCACCTTGAGATAGATGGCTTCGAGGAGGCCATCGGCCCCGACCACAAAGGTGTGGCGCATCATGCCCATGTATTCGCGCCCCATGAATTTCTTCAGGCCGTAGCTGCCATAGGCCTCGGCCACCGGGCAGGGCTCCGCGTCACTGAGCAGGGTGAAGGGCAGTTGGTACTTGTCAATGAATTTGGCATGGCTCCCGGCCCCATCCTTGCTGATCCCGAGCACCTGGATGCCGTGCTGCTCGAAGCGGGACCACTGGTCACGGAATCCGCAGGCTTCCTTGGTGCAGCCCGGGGTGTCGTCCTTCGGATAGAAGTAGAGAACCACCCGCTGCCCCCGCAGGACGCTCAGCGTCACGGGAGTGCCGCTCTGGTCGGGCAGCGTGAAGTCGGGGGCGGGATCGCCGATCTGGAGCGCCATGGAAGCGGGGTGGCTAGGCCCAGAGCCTAGGGCGCCAGTAGGGTCGGACCGTCTCCACCATGCCGATGGACCGCGCCATTCGTCTCGGTCTCTACGGGTTCCTGGCCCTGGTGGGCCTGGCCGGATTGCTCCGGCTGACGCTCCAGCCCCCCCTGGCCAGCCGCACCGGATCCGCCGACGGGGCCCTGCTGGCCGATCTGGATGCCCAGGAGACCCTGCTCGATCAGCGGCAGCAGGCTTCGGTGCTGCTCAACCAGTTCGTGGGCGCCCAGATCACCCGCTATTTCTGGGGCAGCTTCAGCGGCTACCTGGATGTGCTCGGCATCGAGTCGCCGGACGACATGAAGGCCGAACTGAAGGTGGATGAGCGGAGCGCCCAGCTCAGGCTGCTGCCGCGCACCGGCCAGGAGAGCTACCTGGCCAGGGTCGAGGCGATCGAGAGTGTTCCCCGGGGAGTGGTGTGCCGGGGCGAAGGCCAGCCGGGACCGGTCCAGTGGCGGGACGATCGACTGGCCTGCCCGACCGGCTGGACCGCCCTCGCCGGGCAACGGCGGACGCGTCCGCCGGCCTGAGGGCGGCTCCTAGGGGGGCTGGATGGGGGGGGCGGCCCGTCTTCGGCTTCTGGGGCCCTTGGTACAGCGACAGCTCTGTCACCATTTCATGCCGAAGTTGTGGTCAAGTGCAACTCGTTTGTCTACATTCGGGTAGATGTTCCTTCGCCGTCCCGTGCTGAAGCGTCTTGCTACTGCTCTCGTTGTGGGAGCTTCCCTCTCCGCCGCCACGGCCCTTCCGGCCGCGGCCGCCGTCGATAACGACCTCCCCGTGCGCTGGAACACCGGCGGCGCCGTCTGGTCCACCAACCTCGACGCCTTCGTCACCTTCATCGAAACCGGTGACGTCGTTGATCGTGGTCTTGCCGGCGGTCTCTCCCGCTCCGGCTGGACCGCCAGTGAAGTCCGCACCGGTCTGGCCAAGACCTACAGCGTCGATGTGGTGGGCGTAACCCGCTTCCTCTACTCCGATGACGGGGTCAAGTTCCTCAAGAACCAGACCCGCAGCTACTTCCCCTACTGGTCGATGAGCACCTACGCGGTGCAGGGGCTCCGGGGGGCGATCATCGCCGACGCCGCCGACGGAACCATCTCCTCGGCCGGCATCATGGCGGCCCTGCCCACCGACTTCCGCCTGGCTGACACCTGCGGCACCTACGACGGCAAGCAGAACATCTGCGCCGAGGGCAAGTGCCAGGGCGAGGCCCAGTGCTCCTCCCTGCTCTCCTGGTACGTCTTCCTGCCGGCCTGCATCCAGGCCAACCAGATGACCGACCCCGTGGCGGAAGTCCGCATGACCCCGGCACCGGCTCCCACCTTCGAACCCGCTCCCATCCGCGGCCTCTGGTGATCAGCCCCATGGCCCTCCGGGCCTGTGGGCTCCCGGCCCCGCTCAGGCGGGGCTTTTTTCATGGCGCCGGGCGATCAGCAGCCGGTGCTCCAGCCGCTGGGGAAGGATCGTGCCGATCCGTCTGGCCAGCTCCCGTTCCAGGATCGCCACTTCCTCGGCGCTCAGATCACCGCTGGCGAGCTGGGTGGTGAGTCGCCGGCGATAGGGAGCCTCAGCGGCCAGCCAGCGGTTCTGCACCGAGGCGGTGAGCTCCAGGCTCAGGGTCTCGGTCCAGTCCTCCAGCCGGACGGTCCAGCCCAGCGCCACCAGGCCGTCGGCCAGCTCCTGGGCCCCGGGACGCCGGGCCAGCCAGCCCCGCTCCAGGCCGGCCAGCCTCTCCAGCCCTGTGCCGGTGGCGATGCTGGCTGGTGGAGCCGGCCCGCCCGCATCCTCGATCAGGGCATCGGCCGGGCCCAGCATCGGGGTGCTGATCAGGAGGCGGCACTGGCAGCCCGCTGCCGCCAGGGCGTCGATCTGACGCAGCCAGTGGCCCGTCGCCTCCCTTGATCGGTCCCTGTCGGAAGGCCGACCGCCGATCCACTCGAACCGTTCGGCCGGATCCAGCAGCGAAGCCAGCTGCTCCGGGCGGTCCGGAGCGGTTGTCAGGAGCCGTGGGCGCCGCAGGCTGTCAAGCAGGCCCAGTTGGGCCTGCAGCCGCTCCTGGATCTCCGCCTCAGCCACACTCAGCACCACGCCCCCCTCCGGAGCCTCCTCCAGGGGATCCAGTGCCCAGAGAAGGGAGCGGGCCTGCAGGATCAGGGTCCGGTCTTGACGGCTCCAATGGGCTCCCTGCCAGAAGCGCCGGCGCAGCTGGTCCAGACGCTCCCCCTCCGCTCCGATCTGCCGCCGGATCCAGCGCTGCAGGTCCGCCTCATCGGGGCCGCTGCTCAGCAGGGGACCCTGTTCCGCGTCCGCTTCGGCCTCGGCGGCGAGCTGGGCGGCCCGACGCCGCTGCAGCCGGCCCCGTAGCCGCCCTTCCCAACCCAGGGTCCCCGGCTGCCAGAACACTTCCCCCTGCAGGGACGCCGGCAGGTAGCGCTGGGCTACCCAGTGCTCGGTGTGGGCGTGGGGATAGCGATAGCCGACCCCATCGCCGAAGGCCTGGCCGTCGCGGTTCCCATCGCGCAGGTGGGAGGGCACCTCCTGGCGGTTGGCGGTCCGCACCGTTCGAAGGGCATCGAAGAAGCCCAGCACGCTGTTGCTCTTCTCCGCGCCGGCCAGGTAGAGGGCGGCCTGGGCGAGGGGATGGAGGCCCTCCGGCAGACCCACCCGCTCGAAGGCGGCGGCGCAGGCCTCCACCACCACGACCGCCTGGGGATCGGCCAGACCCACGTCTTCGCCGGCGGCGATCAGCATGCGCCGGAAGATGAAGCGGGGGTTCTCGCCGGCCTCCACCATGCGGGCCAGCCAGAACAGGGCGGCGTCGGGATCGGATCCCCGCAGCGATTTGATGAAGGCGCTGATCGTGTCGAAGTGGGCGTCGCCCTGCTTGTCGTAGAGCACGGCCCGCTGTTGGATCGATTGCTCGGCGATCGCCAGGTCGATGTGGATGGACCCGTCTGCGTCGGGTTCGGTGGTCTCGACGGCCAGCTCGAGCGCGTTCAGCAGGCTGCGGGCATCGCCTCCGGCCACATCGATCAAATGCTCGGCCGCTTCCGGCGCCAGGGCCACCCTGCGGTCCCCGAAGCCCCGCTCTGGATCGGCCAGGGCCCGTTCCAGCAGCTGCCGCAGGGAACCTGGCTCCAGCGGTTGCAGCCGAAACAGGCGGGAGCGGCTGAGCAGGGCCTTGTTCACCTCGAAGTACGGGTTCTCGGTGGTGGCGCCGATCAAGCTGACGGTGCCGTTCTCCACCCAGGGCAGCAGGGCGTCCTGCTGGGCGGCGTTGAACCGGTGCACCTCGTCGACGAAGAGGATGCTGCGCCGCCCATGGCGCTCCAGGCGGCCCCGGGCCGCCTCCACTTCGCTCCGCAGGTCCTTCACCCCGGCCAGCACGGCGTTGAGGCTGCTGAAGTGGGCACGGGTCGTGGCGGCGATGATCCGGGCCAGGGTCGTCTTGCCGACTCCGGGGGGGCCATGCAGGATCAGGTTGCCCACCCGATCGGCGCGGATGGCCCGCCGCAGCAGGCGTCCGGGTCCGAGAATCTCCTCCTGACCGACGAAGTCCTCCATGCTGCGGGGACGCAGCCGGTCGGCCAGCGGCGCCATGGTTCGGCGGTTCCGCTCCCCCTGATACTCGAACAGGTCCGTCACCGGCTCCCGCCTCATCCAGGGACAATCTTCGGGTCCGCCACAAGGGGGGTGGGCTGGAGGGGCTGGTCCTCCATAATCAGCTCACTGTTGTTGCCTGTGTGAAGCGTTCCCGACTGGTGATTCCGGCGGTCTTCGTCGTCCTGGCGGCCGGCATCGGTGGCTGTGGAGCCCCTGCCCCTCCGGCATCCCGTCAGGTGCAGGTCGGCACCCAGCCCGTGGCCGAGGCCCGCTTCACCGATGACGTTGACACGATCAGCACCCTGGAGGCGCTGACGGTGGTGCAACTGGCCGCCCAGGCCGGCGGCCGGATCGAGCGTCTGCTCGTCAACCAGGGGGATGTGGTGCGCAAGGGGCAGTTGCTGCTCGTGCTCGACCAGGTGCAGGTCCGCGCCGACGTGGCCAGCCTTCGCGCCGAGCTCGAGAAGGACAAGCTCAACTACCAGCGCTTCGAGTTCCTGGTGCAGCAGGGGGCGTCGAGTGCCATCCAGCGCGATCAGTTTCAGGCGCAGTACCTCCAGTCGAAGGAAGCGTTGCGGGCGCGGGAAGCGGATCTGGCCTTCCGGGATCTCCGCGCGCCGGCCGATGGCGTGATCAGCGATCTGTTGGTCAAAACGGGGGATGTGATCCGCTCCGGCGACCCGTTCACCAAGGTGGTGCGCAACGACCGTCTGATGGCCCGCATCGACGTGCCCGGGGTGCTCACTTCCCGGGTGCGACCGGGCCAGCCGGTCACCCTGCAGGAACCGCTCGCCACCAAAGTGCTGGCCCGGGGTGTGGTGAGTTCGGTGGATCCGGTTGTGAACGCCGGGAATCAGTCCCTGTTGGTGAAGGCCGAATTCCCCAACCCCACCGGCACCCTGCGCACCGGTCTGCGGCTCCGGACCCGCGTCGAGCTGGAGGCCCGGGAGCTGCCCTCGGTCCCGTTCCAGGCGGTGACCCAGACCGCCGGCCAGAGCTTCGTGTTCGCCCTCGGCACTCTCCAGGATCTGGAGAGGTCACCCGGCAAGGCTCCGCTCGAGCAGCTGCGCCGTCTTCCCCCGGGCACCACCTTCGCCCTGCAGCGGCCCGTCCAGCTCGGCCCGCTGCAGAACAACCGTTATCCCGTGCTCAGTGGCGTAACGGTGGGTGAGCGCGTGATCACCACCAACCTGCTCACCCTCCGCCACGGCACTCCGGTGGCCCTCAACTGATCCAGCCACCGCTCGATGTCCCCTTCCAACACGTTCATCGTCCGCCCGGTTCTCACCGTGGTGTGCAGCCTGCTGATCGTGTTCGCGGGATTGATCGCCATCCCCCTACTGCCGGTCGAGAGTCTGCCGGACATCGCCCCGCCCACCGTCACGGTCACCTCCCGATACAACGGCGCCGACGCGGTGAGTGTCGAAGAGGGGGTCACCTCGGTGCTGGAGCAGCAGATCAACGGCGTCGAGAACATGGAGTACATCAGCTCCACCAGCGCCGCTGACGGGACCAGCGCGATCACGGTGTCCTTCGCCAGCGGCAGTGATGGGGACATCAATCAGGTGAACGTCCAGAACCGGGTGGCGCTGGCCCAGCCCCAGCTCCCCACCGAAGTGCGCCAATCGGGAGTGGTGGTCAACAAGGCCTCCAATTCGATCCTGCTGGTGTATAACTTCGTGAGCGAGGATCCAGCCAACCCGTTCAGCATCGAGACGATCAGCGGGCTGCTGGATCTCAATCTCACGGATGCCATCCGTCGGGTGAGGGGTGTTGGCAGCATCACCTATTTCGGCAATCGTCAACTGTCATTCCGGCTCTGGCTGGATCCTGACAAGCTGGCGGCCAACAATCTCACCTCCAATGATGTGGTGACGGCCCTCAACAGCCAGAACCGTCTGGTGGCAGCTGGCCGTGTGGGCGGAGCCCCCGCACCCGAGGGCCAGCAATACACCCTCACCGTGCAGCTCCAGGGCCGGTTGGTCAGCCAGCGGGAATTCGATGCCCTCATCCTGGGGCGCACCGACGACGGAGGTCTGATCCGCCTTCGAGACGTGGGTCGCACCGAACTGGGTGGAGAGAGTTTCGACGTGAGCTCCACCGACCTGCGTGGGGTGCCCTCGGTCGGTCTGGCGGTCTACCAGCTGGGGGGCAGCAATGCCCTGGAGGTGTCCGATGGGGTGAAGGAGGTGCTGGCCGATTTCGAGGCCACCCTGCCACCGGGCCTGAAGATCGAGCCCATCTATGACAGCACCGATTTCATCGAAGCCTCGATCGAGGGGGTGACCGGCTCGCTGCGGGATGCGGTGCTGCTGGTGGTGTTGATCCTGTTTCTGTTCCTGCAGGACTGGAAAGCCACGCTGGTGCCGGCCATCGCCATCCCGGTTGCCCTGGTGGGCACCTTCTTCCTGGTGAAGGTGTTCGGCTTTTCGCTCAATCAACTCACCCTGTTCGGTCTTGTTCTGGCCACGGGTCTGGTGGTGGATGACGCCATCACGGTGATCGAGGACACCTCGACGAAAAAGTCGGAGGGTCTCAGTGCCCTGGCGGCGGCCCGGGCCACCATGGATGAGCTCTTCTCCGCGGTGATCTCCACCTCACTGGTGCTGTTTGCCGTGTTTCTGCCGGTGCTGTTCTTCCCTGGCGCCACCGGCACGATCTACAAGCAGTTTGCGGCCACGATCATCTTTTCGGTGGCCATCTCCACCTTCAACGCCCTCACGTTCTCCCCGATGCTCTCGGCCCTGCTGCTGGCCCGTGAGAGCCCTCCGCCGGGCCGCCGGGCCTATGGCATCGGCGGCCTGGTGATCGGCCTCCTCTACGGGCTGCTGGTGGGGGGCGGTTTCGGGTCCCCGCTCAGCCTGATCCTGTTCGCCGCGATCGGCCTGACCCTCGGCTGGTTCACCCTCACGATCTTCGCCGCCTTCAACCGGTTCTACGCGGTGTTCGAACGTCGCTACGACGGCCTGCTTGGCTGGGTGCTCGGTCGCCGCAAGCTGGTGATGGCCCTGCTGCTGGCCGGCCTGACCCTCACCGGGGTCGCCTTCAACGCCATTCCCAGTGGTTTTGTTCCGATCGAAGATCAGGGTTACGGCATCGGATTCGTTCAGGCTCCAGATGGGGGATCGGAGGAGAACACCCGACGCATCAACGCCCGGGTGGCCGAGGTGCTGCGGACCGAACCCAGCATCCGCTCGGCGGCGATCTTCAGCGGCGCCAGCCTCGATGGCAACGCCCCCAACAAGGGCCTGTTCTTCTTCGGCACCACCAACTGGAACGAACGTCAGAGTGCGGACCAGTCGATGGGGGCGATCACCGAGCGGTTGCGCCAGAAGCTGGCCACGATCCAGGAGGCCCGGGTGATCGTGGTGGAACCCCCCGCCATTCCAGGCTTCGGCGCGTCCGGTGGCTTCGAGTTCCAGATGCTCAACCAGAGTGGTGGCGCCATCTCCCTGCCGGAGTTCTTCGGAGCGTCCACCGACCTGATCTCCAGGGCCAGGGCGATCGAGGTCAATGGTCGTCCCCTCTACGACTCCAGAAGCCCGTTCACCCAGTTCAGCCCGGAGTCCCCCCAGCTGGCCATCCAGGTTGACCGGGATCGTCTGGCCTCCCTGGGGGTCGATTACGGCCAGGCGATGCAGACGTTCAGCTTCTACTTCGGGGGCGCCTACATCAACGACACCTTCCAGGATGGCCGGGTGCGACGCGTCTACGTCCAGGCAGACGAGCAGTTCCGGGCCACTCCCGATCGGCTGAAATCGATCTTCGTCAAGAACGCCGGGGGTGAGGCCGTGTCCCTCGCCGAATTCTTCCAGGTGGAACCAGTCACGGGGCCATCGATCATTCCCCGTTTCAATCTCTATCGCTCGATCAAGGTGGAGGGTTCCCCCGCGGCGGGCAACAGCTCCGGGCAGGCGATCAAGGGAATGCTCGCCAGCTTCCGCGAGCTCGACATTCCCGGCCTCGGCTACGACTGGACCGGCCTCTCGAGGGAGGAGGTGAAGGCCGGGGCCCTGGCGGTGGTGATCTTCGCCCTGGGCATCCTGGTGGTCTACATGGTGCTGGCGGCCCAGTATGAGAGTTACAGCGATCCGTTGATCATCCTGATGACGGTGCCAACCGCCATGCTCGGGGCCCTGATCTTCCTCGGCCTGCGGGGCTACGAACTCAACATCTACGCCCAGGTGGGCCTGGTGATGCTGATCGGCCTGGCCGCCAAGAACGGCATCCTGATCGTGGATCTGGCCAACCAGCGCATGGCCGAGGGAGCCAGCCCCCTCGAAGCGGCCCGGGAGTCGGCCCGATCCCGTCTGAGGCCGATCATCATGACGGCCATTTCTTCCTTGTTCGGCTTCCTGCCGCTGGTCCTCGCCAGCGGGGCCGGGGCCCGCAGCCAGGCGTCCCTGGGAACCGTGGTGTTCGGCGGGCTGCTGGTGGCCACGGTGCTGTCGCTGCTGGTGGTTCCCGTCTTCTATGTGGTTATGAAGCAGTGGCTCACTCCAGCGGCTCCAGACCGGCAGACTCCGCCACCGGCCCCGACTCCGGTCGAAGGATGACCCAGCCAGCCCCCCTGAATGGACGCAAGGTGCTGATGGCGGCGCTGGTCGGTGCCGCTCTCGGACTGGCCCTGGCCCTGATGCTGTCGGTGGTGGTGCGCAACACGCCCGTGGAGATTCCCCGTCGGGCCTTTCTGATCTACAACGCCCTGCTGAGCGCCTTCGGGGGCTTTGCCGGCCTCACGCTCGAGTCGGTGCGCCAGCTTCAGGAGCGCAATCCCGAGCGCGATTATCACCAGAAGCGCCGCTGAATATCGGTCGCTCCCCCGTCGCAAGGGGGCGGCTCTGCTCCTAACCTTCGCAAGCCATGGCCGAATCCGTGATCCGCCCCTTGCGCCCCCCCACCCTCCTTCTGGCGGCCTCCACTCTGGCGGCGCTGGCTTCGGTGCTTGGTTGTGCTCCGTCCAAGCCTCCTCTGCAACCGCCTCCCGCGGTGAAGGTGGTCAATCCCCGTCCGTCGGTCTTCACCGACTCAGCCGATTACCAGAGCACGCTGGAGGCCATCCGGGAGGTGAAGCTCGCGGCGGAGATCGATGGCCGCATCGTGGCCATGCCCATGCAGGAGGGCCAGCCGGTCCAGCGGGGTGACCTGCTCTTCCGCCTCGACCAGGTCCAGCAGCAGGCGGCTACCGACGCCGATACGGCTGAGGCCCGCAAGGACGTGATCAATGCGGAGCGCTACATCTTTCTGAATGATCAGGGCGCCGTCTCCACCAAGGAGCGCGATTTCTACATCACCCAGGCCCTGCAGAGCCGCGATCAACTGAAGGCTTCCCAGGCCACGCTGGGTTACAAGAACGTCACCGCCCCCATCGCGGGCCAGGTGGGCAGCCTGCTGGCCAAACCCGGTGACGTCGTGCGGGCCGGAGCCGCGGTCACCAGCGTGGTTGACAATTCCCAGCTCTGGGTGCGGTTGGATGTTCCCGGAGAGGATGCCGCCCGGGTCAGGCCTGGCCTGCCGGTGGTGCTGCGGGCCCCCGATCGCCCGGAATTGATCGCCCGCGGCGCCGTGAGCTTCGTGGCGCCCTCGCTCGACAAGGAACGTCAGACCCTGTTAGTGAAGGCCACCTTCGCCAACAGGGACGGCGCCCTGCGCAACAACCAGCGGGTCAATGCCACCTTGATCTTTTCCCAGGGCAGCACCCTCTCAATTCCTGAGCAGGCGGTGCTGCTTCAGGCCGGCAAGACCTTCGTGTTCCTGGCGGTGAGTCCTCAGCAGGCCCGTGCCCGCCTGGGTCGGGAGATCGAACCGGCGCCCCCGGCCGGGTCTCTGGTGGCCGTGCAGGTGCCCGTGACCCTTGGCACGCTCCAGAGCGGGGTCTACCCGGTGACCTCGGGGCTGCAGACCAGCGATGCGGTGATCCTGGGCAACCTGGCCCAGCTGCGCAGCGGTCTCGCCGTGCGGGCCTCCGCTCCCGCCCCCGCCGCGCCCCCGGCCTCCCAGACCCGCCCATGAGCCTGTCGGACACCTTCATCCGCCGACCCGTGCTCAGCACGGTGTGCAGCGTGCTGATCCTGCTGGCCGGGGTGATCAGCCTGCCGCTGCTGCCGATCGAAAACCTGCCCGACATCGCACCACCCACGATCCAGGTGAACGCCAGCCTGCCGGGTGCCGATGCCCTCACGGTCGAGAGCGCGGTGACGGGCCCCCTCGAGGAGCAGATCAACGGTGCTCCCGGAATGGACTACATCACCTCCACCAGCACCGGGGAGGGAAGCAGCCAGATCAATGTCTATTTCAAACCAGGTACGAATCCCGATATCGACCAGGTGAATGTGCTGAACCGGGTGCAGACAGCCAGCCCCCAGCTGCCGCCGCAGGTGAATGCCCAGGGGGTGACGGTTCAGCAGACTTCAGGCAGTTATCTTCTGGTCTACAATCTCACTTCGAGTGAGGGTCAATTCGATAATAATTACCTTAATGGTCTGCTCCAGCTCAATCTGCTCTATCCGCTGACCCGCGCCGACGGTGTCGGCCAGGTGAATATCTTCGGTGCCGCCGACCCAGCCTTTCGCCTCTGGGTTGATCCCCTGCGACTCTCCCGCTTCAATCTTTCGGTCACCGATGTGGTGAATGCGCTGGAGTCCCAGAATGTGGTGGTGGTGGCAGGCAGCATTGGTGGTCCCCCTTCGCTGCGCACCAATCGCAGCACCTTTCCGATTCTTGTGAATGGAAATCTCGAAACCGTTGCGCAATTCGAGAAACTCATCCTGGCTAAAGGCCCCGACGGAGGCCTGATCCGGCTTGGCGATGTGGGGCGAGCTGAGTACGCCTTCCAGAATTTCAACCAATCGGCGGTGAATGCCATCAGTGGCTTTCCCTCCGTCGGGTTCGGGGTCATTCAGCTCCCCGGAAGTAATGCCATTTCCACGGCCAAGGCTGTGGACGTGGTCCTCACCCAGTTCCGGAACTCCCTGCCCCCAGGAGTGGTTCTGGAAAAGGTGTTCGATCAGACTGACTTCATCAATGCCTCGATCGAAGGAGCCCTCGATGCCCTCCGCGATGCGGTGGTGCTGGTGCTGTTGATCATCTTCCTGTTCCTGCAGGACTGGAAGGCCACCGCCGTCCCGGCCCTGGCTCTGCCGATCGCGCTGCTGGGCGCGATGGTGTTCGTGAAGGCCTTCGGGTTTTCGATCAACGAACTCACTCTTCTGGGCATCATCCTGGCCACGGGGCTGGTAGTGGACGACGCGATCGTGGTGGTGGAGGCCGTGTCGGCTCGGATCGAGGCCGGCGATCCTCCCTTCGTGGCTGCGTCCAATGCCATGAAGGAACTGACCGGAGCTATTTTTGCCACGGCGCTGGTGCTGCTGGCCGTGTTCGTGCCTGTGGCCTTCTTCCCCGGCGCCACCGGGGTGATCTACCGGCAGTTCGCGCTCACGATCGTCTTCTCGATCATCGTGTCCACCTTCAATGCCATCACCGGCAAACCCCTGCAGTCAGCGCTGCTGCTCGGTGGTGGCAAGACGGAACCCCGCGGATGGCGCTGGACGGCGATCGGCGGTGGGCTCGGCGCCCTGTACGGCACCCTGGCCGGTGGTTGGCTGCTGGCCCTGGTGCTGGGACTGGTCGGGGCGGTGATCGGCTCCTTCCTGATGCCCATCTTCGCGGCGTTCAACAGGGGGTTCGACCGGTTGGCCCGCGGCTATGCGGCTCTGCTGGAGCAGGTGATCCGGCTGAGGCGTCTTGTGGCCATCGGTCTGCTGGGGGGGGTGCTGCTCACCGGCGCCGCCTTCGTGCTCATCCCCACCGGTTTCGTTCCCACCGAAGATCAGGGCTACGGCCTGGGCATCATTCAATTGCCAGCCCAGGCCTCGATCGAGGCCACGATGGGAGTGGCGGATCAGGCCAGAAAAATCATCGCCAAGGAGCCCGACGTGGTGTCCGGTGAGATGGTCGGCGGAGCCGGTTTCAACGGAGGCTCGCTGAACCAGGGTCTCTTCTTCTTCGGACTGAAGCCAATCGAGGAGCGCACCAGCCCCCAGCAGTCGGCCAACGCGATCATCCTGCGGATGAACAAGGCCTTCGCTGAGATTCCCGGTGCCGTGGTGCTGGCTCAGGCCCCGGCGGCCGTGCCCGGTTTCGGCGCCCAGGGGGGCCTGTCCTTCCAGTTCAATGACCTCAGCAACGGTGGCTACAGTCCCACCGAACTCTCCACTCTCGCCGGTGAGCTGATCGGCAAGGCCAGGGCCACCGGAACCTTCCGCAATCTCTACACCCAGTTCATCAGTGATGCCCCGGTCTGGCGTCTGGATGTGGACCGGGACAGGATGGCCTCCCTCGACATCGATTTTGCAGACGCCATGCAGGTGCTGGGCACCCTCACAGGGGGCAGTTTCGTCAACCAGACCTATGAGCAGCAGCAATACCGCCAGGTCTACGTGCAGGCCGATGCGGCCCATCGCAGCATGGTCCAGGATCTGCAGGATCTCAATGTCTCCAACCGCTCCGGCCAGCTGGTTCCCCTCTCCAACGTGGTGCAGGCCCGCCTGGACAGTGCACCGCCGATCATCAGCCACTTCGATCTCTACCGCACGGTGTTGATTCAGGGGGTGGAAGCCCTGGGCAAGAGCAGCGGCCAGGCGATCGACACTCTGGCTGACACCTTTCGCCAGTTCAACTTCGCCAACATCGGTTCCGCCTGGTCGGCCCTGACGCGCTCGGAGGTGGCGGCCGGTGCCCTGGCCATCCTTGTGTTCGCCCTCGGGATCGTGGTGGTGTATCTGGTGCTCTCGGCCCAGTACGGCAGCTACATCGATCCGCTGATCATCCTGATGACGGTGCCGCTGGCGATGCTCGGAGCCCTGCTCTTCCTGGTGCTGCGCGGCCAGGTGAACAATGTGTATGCCCAGGTGGGTCTGGTGACGTTGATCGGCCTGGCCGCCAAGAATGGGATTCTGATCGTTGATCTGGCCAACCAGCGGATGGAGCAGGGGATGACGGCGGCGGAGGCGGCCCTGGCGGCCGCCTGCTCCCGCCTGCGCCCGATTCTGATGACGGCCATGGCGGCCCTGGCTGGGTTCTTTCCCCTGCTCGTGGCCAGTGGGGCCGGAGCCCTCAGTCAGCAGTCCCTCGGCGCGGTGATCTTCGGGGGGCTGCTGGTGGCCACCGTGCTCAGTCTGTTCGTGGTGCCATCGTTCTACGTGTTGATGAAGCAGCTGGAGGCCGCCTGGTTCCCGGCCAGCCAGCAGACCGAACCGGTGCTACCGGCCCGCTGAGATGCCCCTGCCCAAGCCTGCCGGATATCGTCCCCAGCGCCAGCTGCGGGTCGACCGCCGCCGGATCATGCTGGCGGGGGTGATCAACGTCTGTGCCTCCTTGTTGCTGCTGAGCCTGGCCCACCGGGCCTCGAGATCTCCGGGTGAACTCCTGCCGCCGATTCACCCCCGCTTCTGGGTGGTGGTGGTGGGGATGGCGGGCTTCTGCGGCGTCTGGGGGGAAAGCCTGCGTCAGATCGGGCTGACCCGGCGTGGCGAGCCCGGAGCTCCCCTCGATGGCGGTGGGGACGGCCTCAGGTGATCACCGTGGGGCGCTCCATCCCCGTGCGGCGGCGGATCTCGGCGAGCTGGTCGGAGGCGGAGATGAGATCAGCCAGGGCCTCCTGCGGATCCCGGCCGAGGTTGCCGCCCGCGCCCACATAGCTCTCCAGATACAGCCGCAGGGTGGCTCCCTGGGTGCCGGTGCCCGAGAGGCGCACCACCGCCCGGCTGCCGTCCTCGAGCAGGAGACGCAGTCCCTGGCCCGTGGTGAGTGAGCCGTCGACCGGATCGGTGTAGCTGAAGTCGTCGGCGGTGGTGATGCGCCGGCCAGCGAAGGATGCGCCCACTAACTGGGGGAGCATCCCCCGGAGCCGGTCGTAGAGCCCATGGGCCCGGTCGCCGGCCACCGCTTCATAATCGTGACGGGAGTAATAGTGCCGACCGAAGCGGCTCCAGTGCTCGGCCATCACCTCGGCCACGGAGCAGCGCCGCCGCGCCAGGATCTGCAACCAGAACAGCACGGCCCAGAGCCCGTCCTTCTCCCGGATGTGATTGCTGCCGGTACCGAAGCTCTCCTCGCCGCAGAGCGTGATCCGGCCGGCATCGAGCAGATTCCCGAAGAATTTCCAGCCGGTGGGGGTTTCGTAGCAGGGCAGCCCCAGGTCACGGGCCACCACATCGACGGCCGCACTGGTCGGCATCGATCGGGCGACTCCGTCCAGCCCCCCGGCGTAACCGGGCGCCAGAGCGGCGTTGGCGGTGAGGACCGCCAGGCTGTCACTGGGATTCACGAAACAATGGGACCCCAGAATCATGTTGCGGTCGCCGTCGCCGTCGCAGGCGGCGCCGAAGCGGTAGTGATCGCCCTCCAGCAGCAGCGCCGCCAGATCATGGGCGTAGGTCAAGTTGGGGTCGGGATGGCCTCCGCCGAAATCCTCCAGCGGGATCCCGTGGCGTACCGTTCCCGCCGGAGCGCCGAGCAGGCCTTCGAGGAGACGCCGGGCGTAGGGTCCGGTGACGGCGTGCATGGCGTCGAAGGCGATCGGCAGGTCGCCACGCAGCAGGTCGGCGATCTGATCGAAGTCGAACAGGCCCTGCAACAGGCTCACGTAGTCCTCCACCCCGTCGATCACCTCGACCCGTAGTGTCCCGACCCTCCACTGGTCCGGGCTGTCGAGGTGGGGGGGATCGGCATCGACGATGCGGTAGCCCTCCAGGGTCGTGGTGGCGGCGTAGATGGCCTCCGTGATCGATTCGGGGGCCGGGCCACCATTGGCTCCGTTCACCTTGACGCCGAAATCCCCCTCGGGGCCGCCGGGATTGTGGCTGGCCGAGAGGATGATTCCTCCGATCGCGCCGTGGCTGCGGATCAGGTGGGAGGCGGCGGGGGTGGAAAGGATGCCATCCGTGGTGGTGATGAGCCGGGACAGGCCATGGGCCGCCCCCATGCGGATGATCACGTCGATGGCGTGGCGGTTGCCGTAACGGCCGTCGCCGCCGACGATCAAGGTTCCACCGGCCACCCCCGGCAGCACCCTGAAGACCGCTTCGATGAAGCTCTCCAGGTAGTGGGGCTGGGCGAACCGGTGGCTGCTTTTGCGCAATCCGGAGGTGCCCGGCCTCTGATCGGTGAAGGGCGCGCTCAGGGGAACCTGACGGATCGCCAGGGAGGAGGCGCTGCTGGTCATGGGGGCCGGCCGGAGGACGTCAGGCTAGCCCTGGGGGCCGGACCCGCCCGGCAGGCCGATCCGCGCTCGTTAACGTGGGAGTCAGGTCACCCGCGCTGCCATGGCTGAACGCCCTTCCCGGATCCACGGCCCTTCCCGGTCCGGCGGCCATGGCCCGACCGACCGGCCGTTCCAGCCGGAGCGGACCGTCCGCTCGGAGCCCGGCGCCTCCCGGGCCGGATCGCTCAGGTTCCGCTCCCCCGGAGCCTGGAGTGGGTTGAGGTTGTGGGGGATGGCGCTGGCCCTGGTCTCGGCCGGCCTGCTCAGCGCAGGGGGCCAGAGGGCGGGAGCCGCCGTCATGGGTGCGGCCCCGGCCCGACCGCTCAACGAAGCCATCGCCCGCACCCGGGTCGCCGCCAAGGCCGTCCTGGCCAGGTCCGGCGACGACAGCTGTCTGATGGGCAAGTTGACCAACGCCCTGCTGGGACTTTCCTCCAGTTGTCAGGCCGAAGGCCTCGGCTCACCCCTGTGCCGCCTGGCCGAGGAGGTGGTGGTCAGCACCGGTTGGACGATGCCCTTCATGGATCGCTCGGCCCGGGCCCTGCTGGAGCTCAGTGACCCGTCCCAGACCGAGACCCCCTGACCCGACGGGGTTCCCCGTCGGGTCAGGGGGTCAGGGGGCGGTGCCGAATCCGAATCCGGAGGGCCGGTTGCCTGGCGGCTGACCGGAAGGAGCACCCGAGGGCGGCCCACCCGGGGGACCGTCCGTGCGGGCCGGCGCCGCGGGCCGGCGCCGGCAACTGGTCACCAGCCGCTCCGCCGCCTGATCCACCCGGTCCCAGCGGGTGAAGTCGTTGCTGCTGGTCGTCTGGGATGACTGAACCACCTCCCAGACGGCGTCCTTGCAGAACCCCGGCAGCAGCGGGTGGTCCATCAGCGGATCGGCCAGGCTGCGGGCCCGCTCGCAGCTGCTGGCCGTGTTCTCCCGGCCGCAGGCGATGGCGGCCAGTTGAACTTCGCGGAGGGCTTCATTGCTGGGATAGGGAATGAAGGCCTCCGCGGCTCGCGCCGGGGTGCCCGTGCCCGCCAGGAGCGGGCACAGGGCAGAGGTCAGCAGCGTGGCGACGAGGCTGGACCGGGCCATGACAGGGCTGCGGAGTCGATGTCCATCATGCCGACCGGCTCAGACGGTGAGCCGAACCGTGCCGAGGCCGTGTCGGAGCGGCCGCTGACGTGTCAGCCAGCGGTGCCGGAGCCGACGGCGCACCGGAAGCGGCGACCCCAGCAGGGCTTGGCGAAGCCAGGGCCACTGCCGCAGCAGCAGGCCCTGGCTGGCCTCCAGCCGCTGGAGCTCCTGGGCCCGGCGGATGTCGGGCTCCCGCTCGGCCTGGACCGTGGCCAGCATCGCGTCGACCCAGCCTGGGCTGTTCGCCCGCAGGGCCGGCATCAGCCGATTCGCGGCGACGATCGTGTCCCTCAGGGCCATGTTGATGCCCTGGGCCCGGATCGGGCTCATCGGATGGGCCGCATCCCCCAGCAGCAGCAGGCCGGGTCGATGCCAGCACCGGCCGAGGCCCACCTGCACCGTCAGGGCGATGGGGGCGCTGAGGGCCCGGGCTTCCCGGCGGAAATGGGCCGCCAGCCAGGCCGGGGCGAGGCCGGCGAAGGTTTCCGCCCAGGCGGGCCCACTGCGCTCGATCCGCTCCCCGGGATCCACTACCCAGCCCAGCTGCAGCTCACCAGCCCTGGCCCCGTGGAAGACGCTGCAGGCGCCGCCACGGCCGAGCAGCTGGGTGAAAACGTTGTCGCTCAGGAAGCTTGGGTGTTCCGGCAGCCGAAACCAGAGCAGGTCGATCGGGCTGCTGGATCGATCCAGCGCCAGTCCCGCTCGGGTGCGAACGGTCGAGGAGCGGCCATCACTGCCGATCACCAGGAGGGCGGGCAGACGTCGACCGCCGGCCAGGCGCACCCCCGCCACCCGGCCCCGATGCACCAGCAGGTCACGCACCGGCTGGCCGGGCAGCCAGCGGAAGTCTGGCCAGCTCTGGGCCCGCTCCAGGATCGCTTCCAGCAGGGCGGGTTGGGACACCAGGGTGCAGCGACGGCCCCCGTCGAGGGGCTCTTCGACCCGGAACAGCTCCCGGCCGTCGAGATGGAAGGACCAGCCGTCCAGGGGCCGCCGGGGGAGCTGCTCCAGCAGGGGCATCAGACCCAGCTGCTCGAGGGCCTCCAGACCGGAGGGCATCAGCGCTTCGCCCCGGAACTGCCGGGCCAGATCGCGGCTGGCCTCCACCAGAGTCACCGGCACGCCTCGCTCGGCCAGCAGCAGGGCCAGGCAGGCCCCCGCCGGACCGGCTCCCACGATGACGACGGGAAGGCGTTCAGGATTCATCGGGCCTCGCTGGCAGGGCTGGCCCGCTGGATCCCGCTGCCGCAGGTCTGGCGCATGCGCTCCAGTTTGCGCTGCAGGCGGGGGGTGACGCCCAGCTCGGCTCCCTGCCACATCCGGTCGATTTCCCGAGCGAAATGGGCGGCCAGGGGGGCCGATTCCAGGATTAGCAGCGTCTCATCGTTGACGTGGGCGGCGGCCGGACTCCAGTTGAACGAACCGGTGATGACCGTCTGGTCGTCGATCACGGCGAGCTTGTGGTGCATCTTGTCGCCCGTCGCCAGGCGGGGCGTTCCCACTCCCCCCGCCGGCTGTTCCCAGGGGGCGTTAGCGGCTTCCAGCCTGCAGAACCGGTCCGGCATGGCCAGTCCGAGCAGATCCAGCACCTCCGAGAAGCTGCGGCTGGCGAAACCGGGGTCGGCCAGCAGCCGGATCTGCACGCCTCGCGCCTGCAGTCGGGCCAGGGCATCGGCGATTCCCTGGGCGGAGAACACGAACAGAGCCATGTCCAGCCGACGGCGCGTGCCGGCCAGGCGATCCTCCAGCAGGGTGAGCCCATGGTGTGGATCCCGGCGCCGGTGGGGGGAGAACAGCACCGTCACCTGGGTCGATCCGATCGCCACCGTCTGCGCCGGGCCGCTTTCCTTGGCGAGGCCGAAGCGGCTGTCGGGAGCGCCGCCGGGGCCGTCGCCCCACATCCGCTCGAATTCCCGGCGGAAGATCCCGGCGAGCTCCCGGTTCTCGAAGCGCAGCAGGTGGTTCACGTTGCCGCGGGTGCGGGGAGCCCCCGGATCACCGTGCAGACCCGAAGCGGTGAAGTTGGCGGAGCCCGTGACCAGCCAGTGCCCATCCACCACCAGGAATTTGTGGTGCATCAGGCCACTTCCGGCGCTTCCGTCGGCCGTGTCATCGATCCGGGGCACACCGCCGCGCCCGAGAATCGCCAGGGCGTCCCCCTGCTCGCGTTCGGCCGTGTTGAGGACGCCGTCGCGGTTCCGGTCGGCCAGGGCACTCAGCTGGGCGTGGCGGGAGCGCTGGCGGCTGTCGAGATCGGCTGGGGACTGGTCGCTGAAAGGGGTGCTGTAGGTGTTCTCGAGAATCAGGCGCACCGCCACCCCCTGTCGCCGTTTCTCCACCAGGGCGTGGGCCACCCGGGGCAGGGAAAGTTCCTGCACAGCCACCAGGATCTCCTGGCGGGCGTTTCGGATGGTCTCGAGGAGTAGGGCCTCGAGGTCGTCGCCAGAGCGGCTCTGGCCATCGATCGGGCTGCGGTACTGGCGATCCGCCCGGTGGTTGAAGACCACCTCGATCCCCGCCGGCAGGGGCAGGTCGTCAGGGGGCTGGCCGAGGATTCGGGCGCGACCGGCACAACCGCCGAGGGCAAGGGCCGGCAGGAGCAGAGCGGCCATGGCCCCGTGGTGGAGCCATGGACCGGGGGTGGGGTTCGGCAAGGCTGGAGGTGGGGGGCTCCTGGAAGAGTTCCCCACTCACCTGGCCCTGCCCTAGGAGTGGCCGGGCATCTCGGCGGTCCTGAGCATCAGGACGAACCAGAGGGTGCTCACCAGGACAGCCATGCCGACGGCCGTCCCGATGCCGACGCGAACCATCAGGACGGGAACAAGCAACGGGAGGGCAAGGCTGCCGATCAAGGGGGTGAGCGCCACGACGGTGCGCATCAGAACCACTCAGCCACGGCCTGGCTGGAGGGGTTGCTGTTGTCCTCGGGAGTGGAGCGTTCGAACTTGAGGGTGATGCTCCGCTTCTGGTCTCCATCGGCGGCCACCGCCTGGATCGGATAGAGCTGCTGACCGTCGCGGAAGGGGACCTGAACCCGGAAGGTTCCATCGGCGGAGAGTGGAACAGCCTCATCGCCGATGCTCAAGGTGGCGGAGGGATCGGTGGCGCCGTAGACGATCAGTTCGGCGTCCGCCACCAGCCAGAAGGCCCGTTGACGCGGAGCCACTCCGCCGATGCCGGAGGCATGGCGGCCGCTGGCCCAGAGACCGACGCCGGAATCGTGAAGCCCTCGAACCTGGCCGCTGGCGCTGAGATCCTCCAGTTCGTGGAAGGCTTCGGAGCCCCGTCCAAAGTGTTTCCAGCGCAGGGTCGCCGACTGATAGAGGCGTTCGTGGAGTCCGTTGTCAGCGGCGGGGGGGGATTCGACCGCCACTCCAGCCGTGGGCATCGAGCCCGCCGAGGAGACCTCCAGGGAGAAGGGCACGAACTGATCGAGAATCTGCTCGCTGGGATGGAGGGCAGGGACCCGGGCCACGGCGGAAAAGCCCAGGCAGATCCAGCCGCCACCCTGCTTGCGAAAGCCGAGCTCCACGCGATAGTCCCGGTCGCTCAGCGGAACGGGCAGATACCACTCGCTGGCGTGGTTGTCGACGGGCACCTCCTGCAGGGTGTGGGGGTGGGCCGATCCCTCGGGCAGGCCGGTGACGTCGGCGACGCGGAGGCAGAGCTGGCCGGCTCCAGCCTTGAACGCCGCATTGCGCTCCGCTTCGGCGATCTCCCAGAACACGTAGGCCCACTGGGGATCCCGGGGCAGGAACACGACCCTGGTTTCGGCGTCTGGGCGTGGGGCAGGGGTGAAGGCGGCTTCCATGCCGGCGAGATCGGCGGCCGAGGCGCCGAGGCGTGCGCCGGGGACGGCTGGATCCGCCTCCGGCTCAGAGCCCTGGCGGGTGTTGATCTCGCTGAGCAATTCGTCCTTGGATTTGCGGCTGTAGAGACTCACGCCAAGGTCACTGGCAATCTGGCGGAGCTGACGCAGGGTCATACGAGCCAGAGATGAGAGAGCCTGAGTCACCGTTTCCTCGGATTTCGTTTGGAATCAGTTTGGGGGAGATCCCGCCATTCTCGGCGTCGACACCTGCCTGAGTCAGCAACCACTGACTGGGGTACGGCTGCCGGGCGCGCCAAAAAAAACGGCGGGTTGACCGCCGTTCCGTGGGTTGCAGTCCGCTTCAGCTGGGGCCGAACTCGAAGATTCAGCGCCCGACGCTGCGGTACGGGACTTTCGAGAGGTAATCCATCCCGGCGTTGCCGGAGGTGGCGGCTCCGGTGCGAAGGGCCGGCAGGGTGCGCACCCAGGGGAGGTAATCCTCGGGGAAACCTCCACGGCGCTGGCGGGAGCGCTGGGGGATCGAGCGAGCCGTTCCGCTGTAGACGATCTGGGGGAAGCCCAGAATGCCGCGGTGGTAGGCCTCGTAACGGGGTGTGGTGATGTTGAAGGGGGTTTCGCCGACCTCCCGGGATCCCACGACCCGGTTGCGGTGGTAGGGCACCGTGTCGTAGCCGAAGCTGTCGAGATATTCCTCGCTGTCGAGGATCTGGTCGACGGCACCAGCCACGCCCTTGGTCATGATCACGGCAGACCAGGCGATCTCCTCGGCCTTGCCGTGGACCGGACGGCCCAGCAGTTTCTCAACCAGGTGCCGAGCCACCCGGTAGTTGCTGTTGAGGTTGTAGAAGCTGCGGGTGAAGGTGTCCGAGAGGCAGAGCGACCGGATGAAGTCCCGGACGGTGATCTGTCCATCGCGCAGCTGGCATTCCAGCGTGTGGTCGCGGTCGACCTTGAAGGCATGGAAGAAGATCTGGCGATAGGCCGCCTCGATCACGAAGTTCTGCTCCTCCCGGCCCAGAGCCTTGTCGATGGAGACACCTTTCGGATCCTCATCGGAACCCACACGAAACGCCTTCACTCGGGAGTTCTGGCTGGTGGGTGCGTACTTCAGAAGCGGGATCGCCACGCGAACATCGTCATCCGTCGCTGGCGATCGTAGAAGTGCGGCCTGGGCCACCCCCCCGGCGCCGAGGCAGGGCTCACAGTCCGTAATGATCCGTCCCTACCAGCCGAAGGCGGACGGAACCGGGATGGTGTCGTGGGAACCGGCTGCCCCCATTGGGGTTTCCCCGTCCGGGCAGCGCCGCTCCATGCAGAACGAGGCCGTATTGGAGAGTCCCTCCACGGTGCTGGTGCGCAGTCGCAGGTCCGGGTTGGGGAACCAGAAACGCTCCAGGCTGCTCATTGTTTCGTAGGCGGTGGTCAGCAGCAGCCCGTCCCGCTCGTCCATGCGGAAATGGCCGGCCACCGGCGCGGTTTCGGCATAGCCCCGGTCGCGCAGGAGCAATCCTTCCCGTCCCAGCGCGTCGGTGGGGATCAGGCCGAACACGGATTCCCCCTGGTGGGCTTCGCCCGCCTTGTCCCAGGCCATCGATCCGCTCCAGCGCACCTGGCAGCCCCCCACCAGGGCGCCAGGGTCCTGGGCGTGGAGCCCGGCAATCGCCACCAGGCGGGGATCGTCGGCCCGCACCTCGCTGACCTCAATCAGGGAACCGCCCGCTTCTGCCTTGCGGTGCAGCAGGTGATGGCTGGTGCGCTGGGAGAGCCAGCGGCCGCAGCTGAGCTGGAAGAAACTGAGGGCATCGGCGATCGGAACGGTCACGGCGGCGGCGCTGGTGCAGCGATGATCGCAATTCGCCTGTCCCCTCTGCCGACGGTGGCCACCACGGGAGTTCTGGCCGCCCTGGCCGCCGCGCTGTGCTGGGCCACGGCCAGTTTCCTGTGGCGCCGCCTGCCCACCTCCCTGTCCGCCGCCCAGCTCAATCTGCTGAAGACGCTGCTGGCGGTGGGCCTGCAGGGTCCGCTGCTGCTGGTCGGGGGCTGGTGGGCCTCCCCCCGGTCCTGGCTGCTCCTGCTGGCCAGCGGCGTGGTGGGGATCGCCCTGGGCGACAGCTTCTACTTCGCCGCCCTGCGCCGCCTGGGCACCCGCAGGACCCTCACGGTCGAAGCCGGGGGCCCCGCCGTCTCGGCCGTGGGGGGAGCCCTGTTCCTGGCTGAGCTGCCGGCTCCGGCCCAGTGGCTTGGGGTGGGGTTGATATCCCTGGCGGTGATGCTGGTGGCCCGCCAGCGTCCGCCCCACGATCAGCGTCCCGCCCCGGGAACCCAGCGCCTGGGTCTGCTGCTCGCCCTGGCGGCCCTGCTCTGTGGCAGCGGCGGTGCCCTGCTCTCCCGCGCTGCCCTGCGGGACGGTGTACTGCCCCCGCTCCCGTCGGCAACCCTGCGGTTGGCTGCGGCGGCGCTGGTGCTCCTCCCCCTGCTGCGGCACCTGCCCGGTCCGGGGGTCAGGCCGCGATTGCCCCGGCGCCGCTGGCCCCTGGTGCTGGTGGCGACCCTACTGGGGACTTCGGCCGGCATCGCCCTCCAGCAGGTGGCCCTCCAGCAGCTCCCGGCCGGGCTGGCCGTGGCCCTGCTGGCGACGGCCCCGGTGATGGCTCTGCCCCTGGCCGGATTGGAGGGCGATCGGCCCGGTCCGGCCGGCGCCGGCGCGGCGCTGCTGGCGCTGGCCGGCGTCAGCCTGGTGGTGGCGGCGGGTCCGTGAGGCTGAGGCGGGATCGGGCCGCCGCCTCGGCCGCGTCGATCAGATCGCCCAGCTCCAGGGCCAGGGGGTCGCGGCGGCGGTCGATCGCCAGTTGCTCGAGCTGGCGGGCGCCGCTTTCCAGTTGCTCCAGGAGCACCTGGCGAAACTCAGGTTCCGAAGCCAGGGAGGGGGTATGGGCCAGCCAGCTCCGAAGGCTGGACCGGGAGGGCATGGACCCCTCCCGCCGGCCGGCGATCTGCTGCAGGCTGCGGAGGCAGTGGGCCAGCAGCCGCAGGTGATGGCGTTCCAGGGTTGGCAGCAGGGTGGCCTCAAGCAGGGTGAGATCTGCCTGATCAAGGGGGCCCGTCTCAGCCATCCGCTCCAGCGACGCTGCCGTCCCGGGGGGTGAGCCGGAAGCCGCAGGAGTGGCCCCCTTCCAGCCTCCAGTGGACCCGCTCCACGCTGCAGTCGGGGAAGGTGTGCCGCATCTGACGCAGCTCCTGGTCACAGAGGACGGGGAACTGTTCGGCGAGACGGGAGACCGAGCAGTGAAACTCGCTCAGGCACCAGGAGAGTCCATCGTCCTCCCGGCGGCATTCCGAGACATACCCTTCCGAGCGCCTCAGCTCGACCAGCCGGTCGAGTCGTTCGGTGAGCGTGCCCTCGCCGATGCGCTGACGATCGATCACCGCTTTGGCCAGGGCCTGCTGCCGCAGCAGCTTCTGGACCGTGTCGGGGGGAAGGCTGGACGCCATCGACTGCAGCAGGCCCATGGCGAACTGCTCGTGGCCATCGGGGAACTGGCCGTGACCCGCAGGGGTGAGCTGCCAGTGGTTGCTCGGTCGGCCCGGACCTTCGGCGGCTGGACTGGCTTCCACCAGCCCTTCTTCTTCCAGGCTGCGCAGATGGCGCCGCATCACCTGAACGGACACCTCAAGGCTGGAGGCCAGCTCGGTCGCCGTGGCCTCCCCGAGGCGGAGAAGCAGGGACAGGGCCGCCTCTCGGGTTGGGGCCTGGGCGGAGGCACTCATTCGGATGCTCGGCCGGATTCCTGGACTATCTCGGACCTGCCCTCACCTTGCCACGGCTGGCCGGCTGTTGTGGAGGGTGCAGCCCCCGGTGGGGGAAGGGAGACGGAACCCCAGGGGGTTGGAGGGTCACAATGGGCGCCGTGTCTGTCCCCAGCCCCAGCCCTGCTGCCCTAGGGTGCCAGGAAACGAAACCACGGAGTTTCGTAACTCAGGTTCGGTTCCCTCCCTGCCCGGCTCTCAGTCCATGGCCACCCCGCCGGTGCCCGGTCGGAGCGTTTCCCAGCCAGAGCGATCTCCAGCGCGTACCCCTCCCAGCCAGCCAGGACCTCAGGCCAGCCCGAACGTTCCCAGGCGCAGCCACTGCCCAACCAACCATCCCGGGATCGGGCCTGGCCCCCCGATCCCGGCAATTCCCCCGATGCTGACCATGTCCGACGCTCCTTCCGCCGCGGCGGCCCCCTCCACCGAAAGCCTGGAAGTGATCCGGCGCTTCGCCGAAACCTACGCCCAGCGCACCGGCACTTTTTTCTGCAGTGACCCCGGGGTCACTGCCGTTGTGCTGGAGGGTCTGGCCCGCCACAAGGAGCAGCTGGGCGGGGCACTCTGCCCCTGCCGGCATTACGAGGACAAGGAAGCGGAGGTGGCTCAGGCCTTCTGGAACTGCCCCTGTGTGCCCATGCGGGAACGCAAGGAGTGTCACTGCATGCTGTTCCTCACCGAAGACAACCCCTTCCGCGGTGAGGAGCAGACGATCGGGATCGAGGAGATCCGCGCCCATACCACCGACGCCGCCACCTGAGAACCATGAGCAGCGCTTCCTCCGTTGGAGATCTGGTGAGTCAGCCGTACAAGTACGGCTTCGTCACCGATATTGAAACCGAGAAGATTGATAAGGGCCTCAGCGAAGACGTGGTCCGGCTGATCTCCGCCAAGAAGGAGGAGCCTGCCTTCCTGCTCGACTTCCGGCTGCGGGCCTATCGGCAGTGGCTCCGCATGAAGGAGCCCGACTGGGCCGCTCTCGGCTATCCGGTGATCGATTACCAGAGCATCATCTACTATGCGGCACCGAAGCAGCAGGAAAAAAAGGCCAGTCTTGATGAGGTCGATCCAAAACTGCTGGAAACCTTCGACAAGCTGGGCATCCCCCTCAGTGAGCAGAAGCGGCTCAGCAATGTGGCTGTCGATGCAGTTTTCGACAGCGTTTCCATCGCTACCACTTATAAGGAGAAGCTGGCTGAGCACGGGGTCATCTTTTGCTCGATCAGCGAGGCCGTCAAGGAGCATCCCGAACTGATCGAGCGCTATCTCGGTACGGTGGTGCCCGGCAATGACAACTACTTTGCCGCTCTCAACTCCGCTGTTTTCAGTGATGGCTCATTCGTCTTCATCCCCAAAGGGGTGGAGTGCCCGATGGAGCTCTCCACCTATTTTCGCATCAACTCCGGTGACACGGGGCAGTTTGAGCGCACGTTGATCGTGGCTGAGGAAGGGGCTTCGGTCAGTTACCTGGAAGGCTGCACTGCCCCGATGTTCGACACCAATCAACTGCATGCCGCCGTGGTGGAGCTCGTCGCCCTAGACGACGCTTCCATCAAATATTCAACGGTTCAAAATTGGTATGCCGGCGATGAAAATGGCGTTGGTGGAATCTACAATTTCGTGACCAAGCGCGGGCAGTGCCGTGGAGACCGCAGCCACATCAGCTGGACCCAGGTGGAAACGGGATCGGCCATCACCTGGAAGTATCCCAGTTGTGTGCTCCAGGGGGCTGACTCGGTGGGTGAATTCTATTCCGTGGCACTCACCAACAACTGCCAGCAGGCTGATACCGGCACCAAGATGGTCCATGTGGGCCCACGCACGCGCTCCACGATCGTGAGCAAGGGAATCAGCGCTGGCCATTCCTCCAACAGTTACCGGGGGCTGGTGCAGATCGGACCGAAGGCTGCCGGTGCCCGTAATTTCAGTCAGTGCGATTCGATGCTGATCGGTGATCAGGCCGCGGCCAACACCTACCCCTACATCCGCTGCCAGCAACCCGATGCCAACATCGAGCATGAGGCCAGCACCTGCCGCATCTCCGCCGATCAGCTCTTCTATCTCCAGAGTCGGGGCATCGGCTTTGAGGAGTCGGTGTCGATGATGGTCAGCGGGTTCTGCCGCGACGTGTTCAATCAGCTGCCGATGGAGTTCGCCGCCGAAGCCGACAAGCTCCTGGCCCTCAAGCTCGAAGGCTCCGTGGGCTGACCGCACTCCCACCCAAGTCCTCCCCAACGATTTACCCGTGATCCGACCCGACGCCGACATCCTTCTTGAGATCGTTGATCTCCACGCCCGCGTGGAGGATCAGCCGATCCTCCACGGTGTGAATCTCACCATCCGTGCCGGAGAGATCCATGCGGTGATGGGTCGCAATGGCAGTGGCAAGAGCACTCTTTCCAAGGTGCTCGCCGGCCATCCGGCCTACACCGTCACCCGGGGAACGGTCCGCTACGGAGGAGTCGACCTGCTCGAGCTCGAGCCGGAGCAGCGGGCCCGCATCGGCCTCTTCCTGGGCTTTCAGTACCCCATCGAGATTCCCGGGGTCAGCAACCTGGAGTTTCTGCGGGTGGCCACTAATGCCCGCCGAGGGGAGAACGGAGCCGAGGAATTGGATACCTTCGCCTTCGAGGATCTGGTGCGGGATCGCCTGCGGGTAGTGCAGATGGATCCGGCCTTCCTGGAGCGCAGCGTCAACGAGGGCTTCTCCGGGGGTGAGAAGAAGCGCAACGAGATTCTCCAGATGGCCCTGCTCGAGCCGAACGTGGCCATCCTCGATGAGACCGATTCCGGTCTGGACATCGATGCGCTCCGGATCGTGGCCGGGGGAGTCAACCAGTTGGCCACTCCCGACAACGCCACGGTGCTGATCACCCATTACCAGCGGCTGCTCGATGTGATCACCCCCGATTTCGTCCATGTGATGGCCGCCGGGCGGATCCTGCGCACCGGTGGAAAGGAGCTCGCTCTCAAGCTTGAGAAGCGCGGCTATGACTGGATCGACCAGGAGCTCGCCGTCCTGGAGGCGGTCTGATGGTGGCCTCCCTGTCCAGCACTGGGCCAGCCCCGGTCCCCAGCTCCGATCCTGCGCTCAGCTCCGCCTGGGTCTCCGCTCTTCTGGATCGCCTGCCTTCTCCCTGCGGTGAGCTGGAAGCGGTCCAGTGGCGCGGTCGCGAGGCCCTGGCCCGGCAGCCCCTGCCGTCCAGCCGCCAGGAGGACTGGCGCTTCACGGACCTGGCCGCCCTCACCACCCTCACCCCCCACCCGGCCGATCCCAGCGCCATGGCTGCCGAGCTGCCCCCGGCAGCCCCCGAGGCCTACCGCCTCGTCCTCGATGGCCACAGCGATCCCCTGGCGGATCGGACCCTGCCAGCCGGCCTCAGCCGGCTCGATCCAGTGGAGCTCCAGCAGGCCCTGGGGCAGTCCCTGGCCGCCTGTGGCTGTGAGCAGCACTGGCCCGTGGAGCTCAACCAGGCGAGTGCCAGCCAATGTCTCGGGCTACGGGTGCGCGGATCGGTGCTCCCGACCCTGGAAGTGGTGAGCCAGGCCGATGCGGACGGCGAGCTCCGGCCGGTGCGTGTGATCCTGCTGCTGGAGGAGAAGGCCTCGCTTGAGCTGCTGCAGGTGCAGTTGGGGGCCGGGGCCAGCCTCAGCAGCCTGGTGATCGAGGCCCATCTCGGCTGCGAAGCCCAGCTGCATCACACCCTGCTGGCCCTCGGTGGTGGGTCGGCCTGTCTGCTGGCCCACCTGGCGGTGCAGCAGGAACCCCGGAGCCGGCTGCGTTCCATCTGGGCCAGCCACGGCTGGGCCCTGTCCCGTTTCGAGCCGCGGGTCGTGCAGTTGGAAGGGGCTGCCCACACCGAGCTCCGGGCTTTGCAGATCGCCGACGCCCACCGGGTGGTGGATACCCACAGCCGGGTGGAGTTCCGCGGCCCCGACGGCCAGCTGGATCAGCTCCACAAGGCCATCGCCGCTGACCATGGCCGCAGCGTGTTCAATGGCGCTGTCAGGGTGCCTCGGGCGGCCCAGCGCACCAACGCCGCCCAGCTCAGTCGCAACCTGCTGCTCTCCAGCCAGGCCCGCATCGACACCAAACCGGAACTGGAGATCGTGGCCGATGATGTGCGTTGCGCCCACGGGGCCACCGTGAGCCGGCTGCAGACCGATGAGCTGTTCTACCTCCAGAGCCGTGGCATCAACGCCACCCTCGCCGCAGGACTGCTGAAGCGTGGCTTCTGTGAGGAGATTCTGCGGGATCTCCCGGCAGCCGCCGCTCCCTGGCAACCCCTGCAACGCCTGTTGGACGAGGGTTGAGTCCATAAAGATGCCCTTTACCGCCACCCCCCTCACCACTGATGACCCGGCGACAGCCGGAGGGCCAGGTCTGCGCTCCGACCCTGGTCAGCCGGAGGATCTCGCAGCACTGACCCGGGCCGACTTTCCCCTGCTCGCCGACCAGGCCTGCCTTGGTCAGCCCCTCATCTACCTGGATCACGCCGCCACCAGCCAGAAGCCCCGCCAGGTGCTTGAGGCCCTGCATCAGTACTACGCCCATGACAACGCCAATGTCCACCGTGGCGCCCACCAGCTGAGCGCCCGGGCCACTGATGCTTTCGAAGCCGCCCGTGACAAGACGGCCCGCTTCATCGGAGCTGCCACCCCGCGTGAGATCGTCTTCACCCGCAATGCCAGCGAAGCCATCAACCTGGTGGCGCGTAGCTGGGGGGATGCCTTCATCCGCCCCGGAGACGAGATCCTGCTCACGGTGATGGAGCACCACAGCAATCTGGTGCCCTGGCAGCAACTCGCGGCCCGTACGGGTGCGGTGCTGCGGCACGCCGGCCTCACCGAGCAGGGAGAGCTTGATCTCGACGATCTGCGCGACAAGCTCAGTGAGCGCACCCGGCTGGTGGCGGTCGTCCAGATCAGCAACACCCTCGGTTGCCACAATCCGATCCCCGCCATCGCGACCCTGGCCCATGGGGCCGGGGCTCTGTTGCTGGTGGATGCTTGCCAGAGCCTGCCCCACCTGCCCGTGAACGTGGCCGCCCTGGGCGCTGATTTCCTGGTGGGCTCCTCCCACAAGCTCTGCGGACCCACGGGCATGGGGTTCCTCTGGGCTCGGGAGGAGCTGCTGGAGGCGATGCCGCCCTTCCTCGGCGGCGGTGAAATGATTCAGGATGTCTACCTCGAGGGCAGCACCTGGGCGGAGCTTCCCCACAAGTTTGAAGCCGGCACACCGGCCATCGGTGAGGCGGTGGGCATGGGGGCGGCCCTGGATTACCTGCAGGGGATCGGCCTTGAGCGAATCCACGCCTGGGAACAACGGCTGACCCGGCACTTGTTCCAGCGTCTGGAGACGATCGAAGGGCTCACTCTGCTGGGGCCAACCCCGCAGCGGCAGCCCGATCGCGGTGCCTTGGCGGCCTTTTCCGTGCAGGGGCTCCATGCCAACGACATCGCCGCGTTGCTCGATGCCAGCGGCATCTGCATCCGCAGCGGTCACCACTGCACCCAGCCGTTGCATCGCCACTACGGCCTGTCCGGCTCGGCGCGTGCCAGCCTCAACTTCACCACCACCATGGCCGAGATCGATCGCCTTGCCGAGGAGCTGACCGGCAGCATCAGCTTTTTGCGCGATCACGCTTGAGCCGAGGCCAGCTGCGCTCAGGTGAGCGTTCGGAATCCCGTCGGTCCCTGCCGCCGAGCCGGCAGTATCAACCCCTCGATCAGGGCCTGAAATCAGAGGGCCTGGTCAGAGATATCGGGTCTTGATGGCGTCGGCCCTGATCTGGCGTCGTCGTGACGGCTTCTCTGAGTAGACATCACCATCAATGGTGTCGCTGGTGATTGTGCAGCCCATTCCGATGATCGTGTTAGAGGCAATCTGAACGTTCTGCTGAATCGATGCATTCATGCCAATAAAAGTGTTGTTCCCAACGCTGACTCCCCCGGCCAGGTGGCAACCACTCAGCAGCACATTGCTCCCGATTCTACAATGATGACCAACCTTGGCATCCAATAGAATTGTGTTGTCTCCGATTGTGCAAAAAGGATGCAGCCCAGAGGCGATATCCACAAAGACATTCTCGCCATATGTTAGGTCTGGGTAGGAGATCGAGCCAGGAGAGATATAGCTAAATAGTGAATATCCCCTTAATTTTGCATTATTGAAGATTCTCTCTCGGGCCCAGTTATTCCCAACTGAAACGAACAGGCTGTAATCATTCGGCGGGAAGAATTGCTCCAGTCTTTCAAATTCTATGATGTCTATATTCTGACATGAGTTGATGGCTACTTCCCTGAACTCTTTTTCAATGCAGAATCCAACGACTTCGTGTGCAGCGTCCTGCGAGAAGACATACGAGACGAACTCGGCGAATTTTCCTGTTCCGTAGATGACGATCTTCATCTGTTACTTGGTCGCACGATTCAGACTCTACAACTGTGCGCTTGAGTTGATTCCATTGCCATTGTTGCGCAATGGTGTGGTACGGCTGACTCTCCAGCCTGGTCAAGGTCGCTCTTCAAGCCTGGCAGAAACCAGCCATCGACGCCCCCACGATCCGCGGCCTTGAAGGGGCCATTGGTGCGGCGATCGGTCTGTGCGTGATGGCTGTGGAACCCCGGGCTGCTCGCGCCCCACTGGGCGACACCAAGGGTCCCCAGTGCTGTCCGAAGATCGGTGCGGTTCGGGAGCCGATCAGGATCCCAAGAGGCCTGAGAGAGGGCTGAACCAGTCCAGCTCTCCAGAATGAAGTGGCCCAGTTGAGGGGACCTGCCTTGGCTTGCCATGCCAAACTTTCACGATCGTCCTGACCGCAGAACCATTCGAGACTGCCTGTCCCGATCAGGGAGACTGGCGACAACGGGTTGATGACTCCCTGGGAATCCATCCCTGTGCGTGTCGTTGGGTAGCGTGCCAATCCTTGGTGACGCGGACTTACTTGTTCAGCCATTGCACTCTGATTCGATCTGCCTGCCTGCCGCGCACATCAGAACCCCCATGTTTATCCTCTTTCTCCCAGGCAGCTTTCGCCATAGCAGTGAGTATCCCTGGTTAAGTGGTTGTCTGTCATCGATCGGAGACTATTATACAATTGATTATCCAATCTCATCGTCGGTCGCCAAGCTCAACTCGGAACACTACGCTCAGGACGCTCTGCTGAAGGTGCGCCGTGAGTTGATCTATGGGAGTCAGTCCGTTCCTGATTCCAAGCTCACCATCAGTTATGACGATTCCATCTGTGGCTCCTTCCTGGCGCAGGTCAGGCAGCGGCACGGAGGATCTGACTCCAATGAACAGATCCTCAGTGAGACCTTGTTGGTGGGCCATAGCCAGGGAGCCGGCCATGCGGCTGTGCTGGCGATGGATACCAGTGTGCGTGGGGCCTTGATGATCGCTGGGCCGGCGGATGCCTATCAGCAAATGCCGTCTGCCTGGACAAGTGTTACGCCGGTCACCCCAAGGAGCCGGTTCAAGATGTTCATTCATGCCGAAGATCGGCATGCTAGGATGTGTTTGTATCATTCTGCAATGCTTGGTTTGAAGGCGATTTCAATCCTGGCTGATACAACCACGCTGGAGGATGTTCTGCCCAGCCAGGTTGTCATTGACACCAGGCTGTGGCCACCCTTAAAATCACACGATTGCCTTACGATTGATTCTGCTCAATTGGATTCGTTCAACAAGGCCTACCTTGAAAAAACTGTTCATCAGTTTCAAGCCGGCATGGATTACCATGAACAGGAGCTCAGCCTGATTACCCCCTCCATGCGTTGACCCGACTGATTCCTGGCATGAAACTGCACTCAATGGTCCGATTTCTGACTCCCCACTCCACTGTCAGCAGTCCGGGTGAGGAGAGTGAATCTGATGTGGTGAAGGTGAATCCCACTGAGGATCAGCTCGTTGATGATCAACTTGAATCCCTGCTGGAGCGGGCCAACCTCACCAGTGTTGTATCTGGGCGTGAGAATAGCCCTGAACTCACCGCCTTGACAGCCATTGTCCCCGTGTCACGGACGGACAAGGAGGCACTCGATCGTGAAATGAGTGACGACGAGGATGATCCGGAACTCACACCGGAGCCAGAACCGCCATCCACTGAGCTCGTTCAGGAACCTTTTGCCGAAATGGAGTCCGAAAACGGACACTTGGCCCTCTTTAAATTCCTGTTTAACCCCATTGAAGAAGCCTCTTCTATGGAAGGGCAGGGAGGTCCTGATCAGGCCAACCTATCCCTCTCGGATGAGTTGGTTGCTGATCTGCAAAATCTGAAAGATCGGATGCAGCATCGTTATAATGTGATCAAGAGAAACTTGTTTAACGTTAACCACTATGAATGAGCCCATCTTTCTCCTGAGTCCACCCAGGTCCTTTTCTTCTGTCGTCTCATCCATTATCGGCCAACATCCTCAATTGTACTGCTTTCCTGAACTTCATCTTCTATGGAGAGATGATGTTGAGCAAGTTCTTTCTAGTAAATCAAATCTGAAGCAATCAAGATTTGCGCCCAGTGGTCTTTTGCGCGCGATTGCCCAGATTCACGAACAAGTTCAAAACAGTGCATCGTGTAGTCGCGCCTGGATGTGGCTTGCTAATCACCAGTCACTAACCAGTAAACAGCTATTTAACTATTTGTGTGAAGCCCACGCCCCCAAGACGTGTATTGAAAAATCCCCAGGAAATACCAGGTCAGTGGACCGCATGCTTCGCCTCTATAAGTATTATCCAAATGCAAAGTTTATCCATCTCACGAGAAGTGTTGTTGGGTCTTCAAAATCTTTGAAAGAGTTCTTTGAGCATCGAGATACGAATCAAGGGGAAAGGAAAAGTCTCCGCCATCCGATTGTCAAAGAAAATTATGCTTTAATGTGGTATGCGATGCATAGAAGTATACTAAAATTTAGGTCTATTGTGCCACCAGCTAACTTTCTAACCGTCAAGGGTGAATCCATTCTCTCGGAGCCGAAGGTGGTTCTTCCGCAGATCTGTCAGTGGCTTGGAGTCTCGGATGACTCAGCCAGTGTCGAGGAAATGCTGAAGCCAGAGCAGTCACCCTATGCTTTCTTCGGTCCCCGCATGGCTCCATGTGGTAATGATCCCAAATTCATTACGAATCCAGAGTTCAGACAGATGCGCAAAAAATCCTACTCGGTAGCTGATGTCAGAGCCTATCTACATGAAGGCGGACGTTCTGAATTTACTCGTTTCTATATTGATCAGCATGATGATGAGCAGACAGTCGCTGATCTCAAGTCTTGGAATCAATCGGTATTCGAACTTGTGATGGATACTGAGGCTCAGCTTGGTTACGCCTGATCCTATGGAACTACTCCCCATTCAGCTGCCAGCTCGCAGCCATGAGATCCAGCAGATCTTGGCTGCTCGTCAAGCTGGGCAGGCGTCAGGTGTATGGACCTTATTGACACGAGATTCGCTGAGGACATTGATTTATAGCTCTCCAGCTGCCACTGATCATATCTTCGTGTTGCCGCATGACTTTGTTTATCTTGGCTCACGGTCGTGCGGCGATCTCTTGTTTCTAGTTGATGATTCATCGGGACAGCCTGGCCCTATCTATGAATTGACCTATGACTCCGAAAGTGGAATTACAGCCAGTAAAACTGATTCCGTGGTTGATCAGCAAGCTTTCAAAGAATTAGTGCCCATCTGCAGACCATCAGCTCACCAAGAGACAGTGACAACGCTTCACGATTCACTATTGCTTAATGACAATGTGCTGGCAGAAACGAACCTGTCAGCAATCAATGTCCCTTACCATAGCCTTTGGGATGTTATTCAAATCAGAGCTCAATTGTCGGCAGGTGCGACCACGTTACTTGGCTGTACTGAGCGCAGTGGTTCTCTCCATCACTTCAAAGAGACTTATCCTTTCTTGTCAATTGTTGATTCAAGGCTACTGCAAGATGGTTCCGTTGCAATTATAGCCAATGATTCGTCCGTGCGGACGTTGTGTTGTGATGTGGAGTCAAGGCTGTTCGTAACTAACGCGAATAATCCTCCTAGACTTGCGCTAGGCCGCTCACTCTTCTCAGCCGACAGTACTCTGTCAGTGGCTCCTGCATCATCCCAGTTGGCCTATCCCTCTCTTGGACTGGTCCTCTCAAGTTCAGATTCAAGTGAGCCCATGAATGCCGGATCTGAATTGGCAGATATCTCGGTCTATTCTGTTGATTATCTCACGACAACGAATCTTATTTCATCAGATGCAGGATTATCATTTATTCTTGCCGATAGTTGTCGCCATAATGACCACGATCTTGTACCGATGCTGATGCATCATCTCGATTATTCTCAATCACTCGTGCTTTCTTCGAAATTGGATCGCTCAGTAATTTATCTCTTTGCCCAGTCCTCCGTTAACTGAGAGTCCATACGCTTGTCATCTTAACGCCAGACACATCAGAGGAGACACGGAGCATACCATAGGAAGCGAGTCAGTGCCGGAGAGTATTAATCCTATAGGCTTGGATCTGCCTCGGATTGATCCCGTTCGTTTCCGAATAGATGGAAATCTGACTTGGCTGATCTGATTCAATCGTTGACACAAGAATCCATGGGTTGGAATCCTCTTCTGCCCTGCTAGGCTGATCAACATTAAGGTTTGGGAGTAAGCTGCAACTCCATGCATAGTCCGTCGCTTCCGCTTGTCTCGGTCTGTATGGCCAGCTTCAACCATGCCCCCTTTGTGGCTGAAGCTGTCAACTCAGTTCTTGATCAGACATTCACTGACTTTGAACTGATCATCATCGATGATGGCTCTAGTGATGGTTCTGATCAGATCCTACTTGGTTTCCAAGATCCTCGAATCCGGCTCAGCCTTTCCTCCAGAAACCTGACGGCTTGTGTCGCGGCCAATCAGGCTGTTGAGATGGCGCGTGGCCGTTATATTGCAGCGATCAGTTCAGATGACGTCTGGGAGCCCGAAAAACTTCAACAGCAAGTTGGTCTCCTGGAAGCCAACCCAAACGTGCTGGCAACATTCTCGTGTGCGAGCATCATCGATCAAGCATCCAGGCTGATTGATGCTTCTGAGAATCCGATGGATCCAGTCGCACAGTTCTATTCAAATGTTTTCAATGTGCAGAATCGTTCTTCCCGTGAATGGTTGGAGCATTTCTTCTTGAATGGCAACTGTCTTTGCCATTCTTCCATCCTAATTCGGAGTGCATCTCTTCGTGAGATTGGGCCTTACAATACGGCCCTTTGTCAGTTGCCTGACTTTGATCTTTGGATTCGTCTCGTTCAGTCTGGCGATATCTTTATTAACTCCGAGCGTCTCGTCCGATTCAGAGTGCTTGCTGGCAACAAGAATGCCTCCGGGTTGGGAAGAAAGAAATCACGCACGATGGCTGAAAATGTCTTTGTCTATTCGCAGTTCTTTGAGATTACTGATCCAATGAACTTGGAACGCTTGATTCAAGCGATGGTCAAGTTTGATCAAGCTGGACAATCCAAAGAGTTCGGCCAAGCGGCTACTGGGGTGACCTTGGCCAAATGGTCATCTGTATGGCATCCCGTTAAGGCAGTTCGTATTGCGGCATTGAACTTCTTACGTCAAACCTGTACGCGTGAGACGGAGCCATCTTCCATTCTGGTTCTTCATTCATCAGAGCTGAATAATGATTCCTATAATATTGAGGAGTTGGATCGCGCCTCTGTCGGCGGCCAGCCCTTATGGAAGGAGGTTCAAACTCTGACTGAGGAGACGAGGCGACTTCAGCAGATTCAACACCATCTTGAGACTGAACTTGCCAAGCATCGACATGTGGCCCAACATTACCAACAACTGGCCACAGAATTGATGAATTCACGAGTGTGGCGTTTATCCGCTCCATTACGCCATGTGATTGACACGATCAAGCGTCCACGTTTTCATCGATGTGGTGCGCCCCTGCCTCAGATTCGTCATCAGATTGGTTCAGCCAAGGATCAAGAAGATTCAGAATCTTCTCGACATTCGACTTCCCCGTTCCACAGTCCATTGATGCGACAGCAGGTGGTTGGGCTGGCACGCCGTATGGCCCGTAAGGTTAGAAGTCTTTCCATGCGGTATGTTTATCCAACTTATCCAGCCCTGCACAGCCTTCTATTTTTCCAGTTTCGACGCAGACTGATTGCATTTCTTAGTCTTCCACACTCCAAGAGACTACGCTCGTTCCCAAATATCTTCTTTCGTGATCTAGAGTATTCTGCAAAGGCAGAGTATCGGCCATTGGTGAGTATCGTCGTCCCATGCTTTAATCACGAGAAATTTATTCAGCAACGACTGGATTCAATTCTTGCTCAGACCTAAACTCACTATGAATTGATCCTTTTGGATGATGCCTCCAGTGACCGAAGTGCTGAGTTTCTTCGTTCTTTCTTAGAGTCCCATCCGGACCGGACTCAGCTGATTCTTAACACGACTAATTCTGGTTCTCCCTTCTGTCAGTGGAAGCGTGGACTTACCGCAGCTCGAGGCGAACTGATCTGGATCGCGGAGACTGACGACTTTTGTGAACCGTCCTTTCTCGAGACCCTTGTTCCATCATTCTTCAACCAAGGCGTCATGTTGGCTTTTTGCCAAACGGCCTTTGTCGCATCTGATGGCGTTGATGAGGTTTGGTCCATGGCCCAGTACATTCCTGAGTTGTCGGCGCGAACCTGGACAAAATCCTTCACTTCTTCGGTAGCTTCGCTGGTATCGACTATCTGGAGTCGACGTAACTTGATTCCGAATGTGAGTGCTGCCCTGTTTCGTAAGCCCCATCAGCTTGCACTGCTTGATGATCCACAGTGGCAGTCCATGCGTGTTTGTGGAGATTGGTGGTTTTATCTTGAGATCTCGCGTGGAGGCCTTGTTGCCTATTCAGCTGCAACCGTCAATTATTATCGTCAGCACGGCAATAACAGTTCGGTTGCACTCCACCGGCAGCACTCCTATCTGCTAGAGCATCTGGTCCTAGCCGAGCAGTCGCTCAGATTGTTTCCTCTCAATGGGCAGGTCTGCACGGCCTTGCGAGCTGAACTGCGAGCTCGCTGGTGCGACCGTCAGAGTGATCCGATTCCTGTCAGCATCGAGGAGCGTATTGCCTCTCTTCAGCCCGCAGATGGGTCTGGTCGCTCCCTCAACCTCATGGTTGTGACCTACGCATTGATCCCAGGTGGTGGAGAAATCATGCCACTACGGCTTGCGAATAGTCTCAAGAAGCGTGGCCATTCTGTCAGCGTTCTGAATTGTCGCCAGCAGCCAACGGTCCCTGTTATTCGCGAAATGTTGAGATCGGATATTCCCTTGTTTGAGCTTTCTTCGCTGGAAGCGCTTTCCAGATTGATTGATGACCTCTCCATTGATGTAATCCACTCGCATCATCCTTGGGTTGACACAACGATTGCCGAGCTCCTCCAAGGTAATCCCTGTGTTGCTCATGTTATTACTTCCCATGGGATGTATGACGAGTTGGATATTCATCGTCTGAATTGTGCTGCGCGATTGTTTTCTGGCAGGATCAATCAGGCTACGTATGTGGCTGATCGAAATCGTGATGCCTTGATTGCCCTTGGTTTGAATCCTGCACAGATTCATAAGATACCAAATGCAATTGATCAGCACATAATCCAGCCACTTCCACGGCCCAAGCTCGGAATCCCCGACCATGCTTTCCTCGTCTGTATTGCCAGCCGGGCAATTCGTGAGAAGGGCTGGCAAGAAGCCTGTGAGGCTGTTCTGCTTGCTCGTCAACAAACTGAGCGCGATATTCATCTGTTGGTGATTGGTGCTGGGCGAGAGCAAGAGCGCCTAAAAACCGTCTATTCGTGTGAGCAGATCCATTTTCTGGGCTTTCGGGGTAATATACGTGATTTCTATGGTTGTGCTGATCTAGGTATCCTTCCCACTTTTTATCCTGGAGAAAGTCAACCCTTGTCTTTGATTGAATGCTTGTCGGCTGGCCGTCCATTTCTGGCTTCGGATATAGGTGAAATCAAAGAAATGCTCACTGCATCTGATGGACTTGCAGGTTTCGCCATCCCTTTGATGAACTCCACTATCCCAGTGAAAGACTTTGCTAAAGCCATCACTCTTCTTGCAGATGACCCTGATCTTCATGCCAAACTGTGTTCCCTTGCGAGAGAAGCGGCCTTGAAATTTGACGCTTCTATCATGGCTGAGTCCTTTGAATCTGTTTATGTGCAGGCCCGATATCCTCAGCTCAACGTCATGAATTCAATCGGACCTAGCTCTGAAGGACTTCGGGCTGTCCTAACCTAACCAGCTCATGACCACGGTAGATTGCTTTAATCAGGCTTGAATATCCGTCAAAGTGATGTGCGAATCAGGTTGCATGTCTTTTTAATAACCTCTGGCCTCAGATGGGGGTAAATTGGCAAGCAGAGCACACTACGTGCGGCACTCCAGGCATTCGGATACAGCATCTTTGCTGCTTCGCACCCCATAAAATGCCGATAGGGTGGTTGCTCAGGTATTAGTGGAAAGAAATAGCGCCTAGCCATGATCTTCTGTTTGCGTAAAGTCGATAAGGCAATTTCTCTGGCCTTTTCCCCATCGCGAAAGTTGATCGGAAAGTATCCGAAGCTGCTTCGATCCATTTCGCTTCCTAATGGCAACGTGATGGCATCGATATCTTTCAGTTCGGTAAGATATTGCATCGCCACTCTTCGCCTATCGGCGATGATTTCATTGATATGGTTGATTGAACAGAGGCCGACGGCTGCATGAAGCTCGCTCATCTTTGCGTTGAGTCCATCGTCACAGACGTAATCTTCTGCGGAAAATCCAAAGTTTCTGATTTGCTTGCAGCGCTGGGCGATGGCTTGGTCGTTTGTGAGGATGACTCCTCCTTCAAACGTGTTGAACAACTTAGTGGCATGAAGGCTAACTACGGAGAGATCGCCATGCCCCAGCAGCGACCCACAATGACAATCTGATTTGAAGCAATGTGCTGCATCGTAGATCAATGACAGCTGATGTTCTGTTGCTAGTTGACCAAGTGCATCCACGTCACAGGGAATCCCGTAGACGTGAGTCGGCAGGATGGCCGCCGTTCTACTTGTGATTGCTTTGCGGACTGAATCCGTTGCAATACCATAGCTATCTGGATTAATATCAACAAAAACAGGTGTGAGGCCAGCCATTAGAATGGCTTGGGATGTTGCTACAAAACTGAATGGACTTGTTATCACTTCCCCTGAGATTCCCTGCGTCTTCAGCGCAACAGTGAGGCCCAAGGTGGCATTGGCGACCAGTAGGGCATGGTTCACGCCGAGTTCTTGGGCGAGCCGCTTCTCCAGCTGCTGGCAGAGGGGCCCATTGTTGGTCAGAATCTTGGTGCTCCAGATCCTGTCCAGATAGGGATCCAGTTCTTCTCGATTGGGTAGGAATGGTTGCGTAATATGAACTGCATCGTTCAAATAGGGCAGAGTTTCCCCGTCCTGTCCATTTCCCGAGGTGGGGCGTTGATTGGCCCTCCAGATTGGCTTTTCTGCTGGCACTGGCTGTTGCGGCTCGGATGTGTTGTGCTGCATCAGGCGTGCTAGGGGTTAATCGGCCACCGCTGGAGCCGACTCGGTTGACCGCCGAGTGACGTTGCCTTTGCGTCAGCTTTGGAACTGATGATTGGATTGTTGCTGGGTGAGGTCACTGTACTACCCTGGAACAGCTGCGTTCGCTTTCGAGCTTCCTGGGGTTTAGCGAACTCTGGCTTCGGCATTAAGCCTCGTGAGACCGAAGATTGGTGATGTTGTTGGTGTGATTGTGAGAATCCGGGCGTTGGGTACCCAATCGATGGCCCTGACCTGGCAGGCTGTTGGATCAATCACCTCGGACAGCATCACCGCAAGGACATAGTCTCCTGGCTGCAGGGCCGGCCGGCAGGACCAGGTCACTGTAGCTGTGGTTCCATGAGCCTCACTCCAGTTCAGTTCTTCCAGGAATGAATCCGTATAGGCGATATCCAGGCTTTCCTTTGTTCGAATGTGAATGGCCATCCCGGTGATTGAACTGATGGCTTTCCGGTCGACCGATATCAGGATGCTCATGGCCTCGCCATGCCCGATCGTTGAACTTGTATTGTTGTCCTGGTCACGGATCGTGATTCCGAGAATTGCTCCGATCTGAGATCCTGAACGCCCCAACTGGGAGTGAACGCCCAGAATGACTTCCTCTGTTGCCGCCTCCCCAGCAGCTGACCTGCCCTGAGTGTCGGCCTTGACCTGATTCGCCTCAATAGTCATGAAGTCTCTGAAGTAAGCATTGCAGGCTTGATCGATTGAGCCGAGATAGGCGCTGCTACCCTTATTTAAATAAAGGCCAGTGGAGCAAAACATCTTCACGGCGCTCAAGTCGTGACTGACAAACAGAAGCATTGTGCCGTTGTCAATCAAGCTGCTGATCTTCCTGCTGCATTGCTGTTGAAAGATGATGTCACCCACAGACAATGCTTCGTCCACCACCAGCACGCTAGGTTCAACGTGGGCCATTACCGAAAATGCCAGCCTGACAACCATCCCGCTTGAATACGACTTAACTGGTTGATCAATGAATTCACCGATATCAGCAAACGCAAGGATATTGTCGAGCCGTTCGTCGGTCTCTCGTTGGCTGAGGCCCAACAGCGACGCATTGAGATAGACATTTTCCAGGCCGCTGAACTCCGGGTTGAAACCACTTCCCAGTTCGAGTAAAGCAGCGACTCTTCCCTGTACCGCGATCTCCCCCTCGGTTGGCCTGAGCGTGCCGCAGATCATCTGCAGAAGTGTGCTTTTCCCACTGCCGTTCCGACCAATGATCCCCAGGGTCTCCCCACGTCTGACTTCAAAGCTGATGTGTCGGAGGGCCCAGAACTCCCGATAGAACTGTTTCTTTCTTCCCAGCAGCATTTGCTTCAGCCGATCCTTCGGATCTCCGTAAACGTGATAGCATTTCCCTAGATTGTCCACCTTGATCACAACATCGTCTGCTGATGACTGCTCCCTATTCATGATTCTGCGTCCATCTATATCAGGGCCGCTCCATGGAACACTGCTGGTCCTTCCATGACCTTCTTCTGAACTCATCGCGGCTGAGTACTCCGTCACATCACGTCCGGGAAGGCTCGCTTGGACCGCTCGAAGAGCCGATGTCCAGCTTCACAGACCACCAGACCCAGGGCAGTTCCCAGGCTGAGATACAGCACGGAAGGGCTTCCCCCTTCGACAAGCACGATGCGCGTCTGCCCGATGATGGATGCCAAAGGGTTGAGGTTCAGAAAGGGGCGCCACATCACCGGAAGCGCTGTGATCGGAAAAAAGATTGGACTCAGGTACATTAACATGCTCAGAAGTACCCCCACCAATTGACCGATATCCCGCAGGAACACGCCCAGGCTTGCCAGAACCCAGCTCACTCCCAGGCAACCCAGAATCAGCGGGATCCAGACGATCGGGAGCCACAGCACTGATGCAGGAATCATTCTGAAGGCCAGTAGTTCAAACAGTCCGAGAATGATCAGGCTGGCACTGGCGTGGACCAATGCATTGCCCAGTGTGACGGGAACGAGCAGATCGAGCGGGAAGACCACTTTGGTGACATAGCTGGGATTGCTGATCACCAGCGATGGGGCTCGACTCACGCATTCAGCCACCAGATTGAAGACGATCAGACCGGTGAAAATATTGATGGCGAAGGCGATCGGTCCCAGTTCTTCCTGCCCGGACCAGCGCGCTTTGAAGACCTGGGAAAACACAAATGTGTAGACGCCAAGCATCAGTAGAGGTTGCAGAAATGTCCAACCAACACCCAGCAAGGATCCTCGATAGCGCCCCAGAACCTCCCGCTCGGTGAGTCGCCACCAGAGCTGACGATTGCGCCACAGTGATCTGTGGAATCGTACGAGCATCAGCCTCGATCGTGTGCTGACAATGTACGGGAGTGGTCAGGAGCCTTCCCCTTTTCCCCATGAACATCGACGGCACGGCCTGGCGCACGATCTGGCTCGAACCGGGTGGCCGATCGGTCGGCGTGATTGATCAGACCCGCCTCCCCCATCTCTTCGAGACCCGCACGATCACCACCGTGGCGGAGTCCGCCGAGGCCATTGCCACCATGGTCGTCCGGGGGGCGCCCCTGATCGGGGTGACCGGCGCCTACGGGCTGATGCTGGGCCTCCAGGATGATCCCTCCGACCAGGCCCTTGAGAAGGCCGTGGCCCAGCTGGCGGCCACCCGTCCCACGGCCATCAATCTCCGCTGGGCCCTCCACCGTGTCCGGCAGCGGGTTTTACCCCTGCCTCCAGCCGAGCGGGCGGCCGCCGCCCGCCTGGAAGCGGCCGCCATCGCCGACGAGGATGTCGCCATGTGCGCTGCCATCGGCAGCCATGGTCTGTCCCTGTTCCAGGCGATCGCCTCCCGCCGGCCTGCGTCCCGGCAGACCGAGCCCCTGCAGGTGCTCACCCACTGCAACGCCGGCTGGCTGGCCACGGTGGACTGGGGTACGGCCCTGGCCCCGATCTACCGGGCCCACCGTGCCGGTCTGCCGATTCACGTCTGGGTGGACGAGACCCGGCCCCGCAACCAGGGGGCCAGCCTGACCGCCTTTGAACTCGGCCGCGAGGGGGTGCCGCACACCGTCATCGTCGACAACGCCGGTGGTCATCTGATGCAGACCGGCCGGGTGGATGCCGTGATCGTGGGCACCGACCGCACCACCCGCAGCGGGGATGTCTGCAACAAGATCGGCACCTATCTCAAGGCCCTTGCCGCCCACGACAACGGCGTGCCGTTCTATGTCGCCCTGCCTGCCTCCACGATCGACTGGACGGTCGCCGATGGGGTCCGTGGGATTCCGATCGAGGCTCGATCGGCTGATGAGGTGACCGCCATCACCGGCCGAACTCCGGCTGGTGGGCTCACCAGCGTGCAGCTGACTCCGGAGGGCAGTCCCGGCTTCAACCCGGCCTTCGATGTCACCCCCGCCCGGCTGGTCACGGCCCTGATCACGGACCGTGGCATCGCCCCCGCCAGCGAAGCGGGCCTGCGCAGCCTCTACGGCGGCCCGCCCCCGACCTGATCGGCTCCCCGTAACCTCCCCCCAGCCCCATCCATCCCCGTCTGCGCTGCCGCCATGCCCGTGCTCAACCGCTGGTCGGACGCCGAGGCCGCCACCGCCGTCGCTCGCTATGCGGCCCGGGGGGTCCCCGAAGACCTGGCCCTGCGCACCTACTCGGCCCGGCTGCTCGGGGCGGATCCGGAGCTTGTTCTCCATGGCGGCGGCAACACATCGGTGAAGAGCACGGTCACGGGTCTGCTGGGGGAGTCGATCCCGGTGCTCTGCGTCAAGGGCTCCGGCTGGGACCTGGCCACGATCGAGCCGCCCGGACACCCGGCGGTGCGTCTGGAGCCCCTTCAGGCCCTGCGGGCTCTGACGGCCCTCAGCGACGCGGACATGGTGGCCGCCCAGCGCCGCAATCTGATCGATCCAGCCGCCCCCAACCCCTCGGTGGAAACACTGCTGCACGCCTTCCTTCCGCATCGCTTCGTCGACCACACCCATGCCACCGCCCTGCTCGCCCTGGCGGATCAGGGCGAGGCCGCCGCGATCTGCCGGCAGGTCTACGGCGAGCGTGTCGCCCTGGTGCCCTACGTGATGCCGGGCTTCGCGCTGGCACGGGCGGCGGCGCAGGCCTACGAGGAGGCCGAGGCGCTGGCCCGCTCCCGCGGCATGGAACTGGAGGGCATGGTGCTGCTGCAGCACGGGCTCTTCTCGTTCGGCGCCACGGCGCAACAGAGCTACAACCGCATGATCGAGCTGGTGGAGGAGGCCGAGCGGCACCTCACCCGGGGGCAGGGCGCCAGGCCTTCCCGCCCGACCCCGGCCGTGCCGGAGCCCGCCGGTGGGGCGGCGGCGCTGCTGCCGCTCCTGCGCGGAGCCGTCGCCGGGGCGGCCGGGGCCCAGGGGGCACCCCGCCGCTGGTTGCTGGACCTGCGGGCCACCCCGGTGGCCCTTGAGCTGGTGAATGATCCCCGTCTGCCCGAGCTGGCCGGTCGCGGCGTGGCCACCCCCGACCACGTGATCCGCACCAAAGCCGCTCCGCTGGTGCTGCCTGTCGACCCCGACCGCGCCGCGATCGATCAGGCCCTTGCGGCTTACATCACGGCGTATCAGGGCACCTTCGCGCGCCAGAACGCCCGCGTCGGCGGTGGCAGGATTCCCCTTGATCCTCTGCCCAGGCTGGTCGCCGTCCCCGGGCTGGGGCTGATCGGCCTGGGCCGCAGCGCCGCCGATGCGGCCGTGACCGCCGACATCGGCGAGGCCTGGGCACGAACGCTGCTGGCCGCCGAGAGCCTGGGCCGGTTCAGCCCGGTCGGCGAGGACGACTGCTTCGACATGGAGTACTGGAGCCTGGAGCAGGCCAAGCTCGGCCGGGCGGCTGAGAAGCCCCTGGCCCGCCAGGTGGCCCTGATCACCGGCGGCGGCGGTGCCATCGGCGCAGCCACCGCCCGGGCCTTCGCCGCCGAGGGGGCCGAGGTGGTGGTGCTGGATCGCGACGGCGTCGCCGCCGCGGCCGTCGCGGCAGCCTGCGGCCCCCGGGCTCTCGCCCTGGCCGTCGACGTCACCGATCGCCAGGCGCTGCGGGCGGCCTTCGGGCGGGTGGCGGCCCGATTCGGCGGTCTCGACCTCGTGGTCTCGAATGCCGGCGCCGCGTGGAGCGGGCGGATGGCCGACCTGAGCGATGCCGATCTGCGGGCCAGCTTCGAGCTCAACCTGTTCGCCCACCAGGCCGTCGCCCAGGCGGCGCTGGGGATCTTCCGCGCCCAGGACGGTGCCCCCGGCGGCCGTGGACGGCTGGGGGGGCAGCTCCTGTTCAACGTCTCGAAGCAGGCGCTGAATCCGGGACCCGGCTTCGGCGCCTACGGCATCGCCAAGGCCGCCCTGCTGGCCCTGATGCGCCAGTACGCCCTTGAGGGGGGCGGCGAGGGCATCCGCGCCAATGCCGTCAACGCCGATCGCATCCGCTCCGGCCTGCTCGATCCGGACCGGATCCGGGAGCGCGCCGCCGCCCGGGGCGTCTCGGAGGAGGCCTACCTGGCGGGCAACCTGCTGGGCCAGGAGGTGCGGGCCACCGACGTGGCCCAGGCCTTCGTCTCCCTGGCCCGCCTGGAGCGCACCACCGGAGCGGTGCTCACGGTGGATGGGGGCAACGTGGCGGCGATGGTGCGCTGAGGGCCCACCGCCGGCCAGGGCTGGGCCTTGGCTGTCCTGGGATGGCGTCAGCGGCGGCGGGGGTCAGTTCGCGGACCTGCTGCTGCGGGCCAGCCCCAGCCCCAGGCCGGCCCAGAGGAGCACCAGGGTCAGGCAGAGGGCCGTCCAGACCGGCAATCCCCAGCGACTCACGGCCAGGGGGGCCACCACCGTGATCACTCCACCGGCGAGAAAGGGCTGGAGCAGCAGCTGTTTGATCGAGAACGGCTGCAGGGCCGGGCTGCGGTCCTCGGGGTCGGCCATGCGCAGCAGGAGCAGGCCGCTGGCTGCCACCCCGGTGGCCTGGCCGAACTCGATGATCGCCCGCTCGAACCAGTCGGGGGGCAGGATCCGCGGCGCCAGGACCAGGACCACTCCCAGGTTCCAGGCCAGACCCACTCCCGCGAGAACCGACAGCGGCAGCCAGTCGTGGGCGAGGAGGGTCAGATCCAGGCAGGCGGTGGCCGCCGTAATCAGCAGATCGGCGGACACGGTGCCGAGGCAGCTCTGCACGGGGGTGGAGGCCCAGTGGGCCCGGCCGCTGCTCTCGAGGGCCAGCCGCACCAGCAGGGAGCCCACCAGGGCCAGGGGGAAGACCGGGAACGCCGCGATCACTTCGGCGACCGTGCCGCCCAGCGGAAGCATCAGCCAGCGCAGTCCATCGAGCAGGACGACGCCAAGGATCACCGCCAGTCCGGCCAGGGCCAGATTCACCAGCCAGACCGCCAGGCCCGGCTTCGGTCGCGAATCCAGCCCGCCCTCCGGCACCAGTGGCGCCACCGGCGTCAGCGGCAGCGCCGTTCCCAGGGGCATCACGGTGGCCAGCATCCCCCCCGGCGGGACGCGGACCTCCCCGGTTCCCTCCCGCGCGTCCAGCAGCCAGCCCCGCCTGCGCCCCACCACCACCACCAGCCCCCCCACCACGGTGGAGGCCAGCAGCCCCACCGTGGCCATTGCCAGCCCCAGGGCTTCCCCCCCCGCGAAGCCAAGGCTGGCGTAGCTGGGTCCCATCGCCGCCGCCGAGCCATGGCCTCCCTCGTAGGCCACCTCGATCAGACAGGCCATCAGGGGGTGCACCCCCAGCAGCGGCTGCAGCACCAGCAGCACCGCCAGCCCACCCACGAGGTACTGGCCGAAGGCCAGGGTGAGGGCCAGCAGCACTTGGGCCGAGAGCGGCTCCCACAGCCCTGCCAGCTTCGGGAGTGGCTTGGCGAGCAGCAGGGTGGCGAACACCAGGGTGAGCAGAGCCAGGGGCAGCTGGTCCCAGATGTCGATCACCGCAGCGCTCAGCAGCGGCAGCGGACCGGCGGGCGCCACCAGCAGGCCGAGGGCACCGGCCAGCAGGGCCTCCGGTATGCCCCAGTGCTTCAGTCCCAGGACTCCCCCGATGGTTCGGCCCAGCCACAGCACCAGGCTGAGGGCGATCAGGGCCGCCGTCAGTGTGCGGGCAACGGCGAGCAGCTCCGGGGTCCACAGACCCGCCAGAAGCGTGCTCATCGGATCGCCAGATGGCGGCGGAAGAACGCCTCGGTGGTTTCGAGCACCTCGACCTGAACGGCACTGCTGCGGAAGCCATGACCCTCCCCGGCGAATCGGTGCAGCTCCACCGGCACCCCGTTCTCCGCGAGGGCCAGGGCCATGCGCTCCGCCTGCTCCGGCGACACCACCGAATCCAGCTGCCCGTGGAAGAAGATCACCGGAGCGCGGATCCGACCGGCCTGCTGCAGCGGGGATCGCTCCGCGTAGAGCGCCGCAGCCTCCGGCCATGGCCCCACCAGCCGCTCGAGGTACCCCGCCTCGAAGCGGTGGGTGTCGGCGGCCATGGCGGCCAGATCCGCCACCCCGTAGCGGCAGGCACCGGCGTGGAACACCTCGGTGAAGCAGAGCGCCGCCAGGGCCGTGAAGCCGGCGGCGCTGCCCCCCTCGATCGCGACGCGCTCCCCATCGGCCCGGCCCGAGGCCACCACCGCCCGGGTGGCGGCGGCGCAGTCGGCCACATCCACGACGCCCCAACCGCCGTCGAGCCGCTCCCGGTAGGCCCGTCCGAACCCGGTCGAGCCGCCGTAATTCACATCCAGGACGCCCCAGCCCCGGCTGGTCCAGAATTGAATCGTCAGGTTGAGGCCCGTTCGTGCCATGCCGGTGGGGCCGCTGTGCCCCCGCACCAGCAGGGGTGCCCCGCCATGGCCGCCGCCCGGGGGTGGGTAGTACCACGCCTGGGTGGGCCGTCCCCCGTGGCCGGCGAACCAGAGCGGCTCCGCGCGGCTGATCGTCTCCGGCCTGAGGGCGGGAGCGAGCGGGGCCGGCGTCCCCCCGGTCGGTTCCCGGTGCCAGCGTCCACTGGCCAGCTCCAGCCGCACCAGAGCCCGGCCAGTGGTGGCGGAGGCGGCGACCGCCACCAGATCTCCGTCCTCCGCCCAGAGCCCCGCCAGCTCGTCGAAGGGGCAGTCGATCGGTTGCCAGGCCCCACGGCTGCCGGCGCCTGACCTGTCCGGCTCCTGATCGGCGGGCAGGGTGATCCGGCCCAGCCGCCAGCGCCCCTGCCGGCAGGCCGCCGCCACCAGACTCTGGCCGTCCCAGGCCGTGGTGCGAAGGCCTCCGACCCACTGGGGCACGGCGAACTCCGCCTCCATCGGCGCCAGGGGCTGCCAGATCGGGGGCTCCCCGGCGCCGGTCGCCTCGCGAGCTTCGGCCGGCAGCCGCTCCAGATTCCACCAGCCGCTGCGGTCGTTGGCCACGACCAGATCGCCATGGGGAAGCCAGAGGGGCTGGAAGACCGAGCAGGAGGGCCCTTCCCCGTCCGGGGGAGAACCGGCGAGCCAGCGGCAGCCGGTCAGGCTTCCGTCGGCCAGCAGCTGGCCCAGCCAGAGCTGGCTGCGGTCCCAGGGCATGAACGGGTGCTGCCATTCCACCCAGGCCAGCCAGCGGCCGCCGGGAGCCAGCACCGGGGATCCGCAGAAATCGGCGGGCCGATGCAGTGTCTGCGGTTCCCCTCCCCCCAGGGGCACAGCCACCAGCCGGTCGCGGCCGCCGGATTCCATCACCCCGATCCAGCGATCCCGCTGGGACTCGATCAGGCCGTCGCCGAAGGTCCGCTCGGCCGGATCGGTGAGCCGCCGAGGCGCATCCCCCCTCAGGGCCGGATCGAGCCGCCACAGGCAGCGATCACCGTCTGCGCAGGCCACCACCGCCAGGGGCTGGGATCCGGAAGCGCCCGCTCCAGCCGGACCGATCGCCAGCACCGCTCCGCCATAGCCATGCAGCCGGCTGCGCAGATTCCATTCCCCGGGGGTCAGCTCGAAGGCCTCGCCCCCGCCCCCCGGCCTGACCATCAAGGTGGTGCGCCCGCTCTGCCAGGACCGCTGCTCAAGCCAGAACCAGTGGCCCCCATGCAGCTGGGGCTCCCTGAGGTCGGGGATGCTCCCCACCGTGGCTGCGGCAGGGAGAGGGCCGACCGGCGCGCTGTCCGCCACAGGGGTCAAGACCGTTCTCCCGCCGAAGGCTCCTACAATCGTTCCTATCGTTTCAGGTGATGCCTTGGCCAGCAGCTTCGCCAAGATGGCCCGCCAGGCGGAGCAGCTCAACCGGGGTGTCCAGGTCCCCAAGCAGGCCCTCGATTCCCCTCCCCTGGCGATCCACACCCTGGGTGATCCCACGCTTCGGCAGTCCACCCGGCGGATCAGCAAGGTGGATGAATCGGTCCGTGACCTGGCCAGGAACATGCTGCGCAGCATGTATTCCGCCCGCGGCATCGGTCTGGCGGCCCCCCAGGTGGGGGTCCACAAGCAGCTGCTGGTGATTGATCTGGACCCGGAGAATCCGGCCACTCCGCCGCTGGTGCTGATCAACCCGGAGCTCAGCTCCCCCAGTGCAGCTGTCGAGACCTACGAGGAAGGGTGTCTCAGCATTCCCGGGGTCTACCTCTCGGTGGTGCGTCCGAGTGCGGTGGATGTGAGCTACCGCGACGAACAGGGCCGGCCCCGCCGCATCCGCGCCGACGGGCTTCTGGGTCGCTGCATCCAGCATGAGATGGATCACCTCCAGGGCGTGCTGTTCGTCGATCGGGTCGGAGATGAGCTGAGTCTCAACGAGGAGCTGCAGGAGCACGGGTTCCGCCGCGCCGACGTTCACCCCCTGCGCTGAGCCCCCATGCCGATGAAACCGCTCGCCGGGATGTTCCTGGCCCTGGCTTGCCTGCTCGGGATTGCCGCCACCGGCTCCGTCTTCGAACTCTCCTACGGGGAGCCGGATCTGGGTGTGCTGGCCACCCGGCTGATCCTGGCGGTCTGCCTGCCGGGCACGGCGATCAGCCTCCTGGTCGCGATTCGTCTCAACAAACCGGCCTGAGCCCCGGGCCCCGGGCCCGGATCCATCGACCCCCACGCGATCCCACTTCTACGATCGGGCGCATCCTGCGTTCTTCGCTGTGAACCGCACTCCCCTGCTGTTCCCTCCCCTGGCCGCTCTGGCTGGCCTGGTGCCCGCCCTGGCCTGGCTTACCCCCACGCCAGCCGCCGCCCAGGCCGCCCTGTTCGGGGCCAGGGAGGTGGATGAAACGCGCTTCCTGCTGGTGGCCGCACCGATCGGAGACGGTACCCGCGCCCAGCTGAACATCTACGAACAGATCAGCGATCGCCGCCCCTGCTTCGCCACCTCCGGATCGACGCCGGCACGGGTGGACCCCCTGCTGGGGGGCTTCGATTTCACGGGCATCTGCACCCGCTACCTCGATGGCAACGGCTATTCCCTGCGGGTTGGGAACACGGACCTGGGCACCGTCTACCGGCTGAGTGTGGTGCGCCAGGGCAGCGACAACATTCTGCTGGCGGCCCCATCCCGGAACCGGCCGGGTCCCGAGATGATCGTGGCCCGCACCAACGGCCACGCCGCCGGTTTTCTGCAGTTGATTCCCGAACCCGGCTGGATGCTGAAGCGGCGCCACTTCGGAGACCGGGCCCTCGGCCATGTCTATCTCTACCGACAGGAGTGGCCGGCGGGGGCCATCCCCGAGGCCAGCCCCGCCGAGCTGGCCGTGCCGCCGTCCATACCGACCGATCCCGCAGGGGCTCCAGCGGCTGGGGAGCCGGCGGTGACCGAGTCGACGCCGACCAGCGCTCTCCCTGTGCCGCTCGCTCCAGCTGGCGTAGGCGAGGCCACGCCCTGAAGGGCTGGGGGCTCCGATTGCTACATTGACGAGCTACCCAGCCCCTCTGCGTGGTTCATGACCCAGGTCACCGTCGGCGAAAACGAAGGGATTGAATCGGCCCTGCGCCGCTTCAAGCGTCAGGTGTCCAAGGCGGGCATCTTCGCGGATCTCAAGCGCCTGCGTCACCACGAAACCCCCACCGAGAAGTACAAGCGCAAGGCCCAGCAACGCCGCCGCCGCCGCTGAATCCCAGGGGGATGTGCCCCTCCGCTCAGGGCGGCAGCTCGCACTCCTGCAGGCTGTCAAAGGAGCGAAAGGTGAAGGCCTCGGCCAGATGCACGGGCTCAAGCCGTTCCGCCCCTTCGAGATCGGCAATGGTGCGGGCCACCCGCAGCAAGCGCTGGGCGGAGCGGGCGCTCAGCCTGCGCCGGCGGATGGCCTGACTCCAGAGGTCCAGTCCTGCGTCCGAAATCCGGCCCTGCTGGGGCAGGTCGCGGCCCCCCAGCCGGCCATTGGGTTGCTGATCCGGGTTCCGTGCCCGCATCCGTTCACGGGCTGCCCTCACCCGGGCCGCCACCTCGACACTGCTTTCCTCGGGGGCCTGCCGCTCTCCGACCCCGGGCACCAGAGCCTCTGCCGGCAGACGCCTTACCACCACCTGGAGATCAATCCGGTCGAGCAGGGGACCGGACAGGCGCGACCAGTAGCGCTGCCGCAGGGCCTCCGGGCAGCGGCAGGTTCGCTCCGGATCGCCGAACCAGCCACAGGGACAGGGGTTGGTGGCCGCCACCAGGGCCACCTGGCAGGGGTAGCGGCACCGATGCCGGGACCGGCTCAGCCAGATCTCCCCCTCTTCCAGCGGCTGCCGGAGCTGATCGAGCACGTCCCGGCGGAACTCGCTGAGCTCATCGAGAAAGAGCACGCCGTGGTGAGCCAGGCTCAGCTCCCCCGGCCGCGGCATGGCACCACCGCCGATCAGGGCGGCGCCGGTGCAGCTGTGGTGGGGCGCCCGGAACGGTCGGCGCTCCAGCAGGGTGCCCTGGGGGGGCAGCAGGCCCGCCACGGAGTGGACCTGGGTCAGTTCCAGGGCCTCGGGGCGGGGGAGCGGAGGCAGCAGGTCCGGCAGACGGCGGGCGAGCATGGTCTTGCCACTGCCCGGAGGGCCCACCAGAAGCAGGTGATGCTCCCCCGCTGCGGCGATCTCCAGGGCTCGTTTGCCGTGGGGCTGCCCCCTGACGTCAGCCAGATCCAGGCGCGGGGACCTGCCCTCTTCCCCGGCCATGGCCACCGGTTCGGCCGGGGGGCGGCACGGGTTCCGCACCAGCTCGATCACCTGCCGCAGCTCCCTGGCCGGCCAAATCCTCAGCCCCTCCACCAACCGGGCTTCGGCCGCGTTGGCCGCCGGAACCACCAGACCCCGGGCGCCTGCCCGCCGGGCCGCCAGCGCCAGGGCCAGCACGCCCCGCACCGGGCGCAGGCTGCCGTCGAGCCCCAGCTCCCCCGTGCTCCAGACCCCCTCCAACTGGGCGGGCGGCAGCTGGCTGGAGGCGAGCAGCAGCCCCAGGGCGATCGGCAGATCGAAGGCTGGCCCCTCCTTGCGCAGATCGGCCGGGGCCAGGCTGACGATCACCCGGGTCAGGGGCACCCGGAAGCCGCTGTTGCGCAGGGCTGCCCGCACCCGCTCCCGCGACTCGCGCCCCGCCGCATCGGCCAGCCCCACGATCTGGAGTCCCGGCAGGCCCGGGGCGATGTCCACCTCCACGGCGATCGGGCTGGCTTCGAGGCCCTGCAGGGCGGCCGTGGTGCACCGTGCCAACATCGGCGAATCGGCGGTGGACACCTTCCAGTGCCCAGCCCGTCCCACCTCCCGTCGAGCCCGGCGTCATGGCTGCCAGCGACACGATCTTCGGCCGCGTTCTGCGGGGGGAGATCCCCTGCGACCAGGTCCATGCCGATGACCTCTGCCTGGCCTTCCGCGACATCCATCCCCAGGCCCCGGTGCATGTGCTGGTGATTCCCCGGGAGCCCCTGGTGAACCTGGCCGATGCCGAGGAGCGTCATGCCCCGCTGCTGGGCCACCTGTTGCTGGTGGCGGCAAGGGTGGCCCGCCGGGAGGGGCTGGAGAGCTGGCGCACGGTGATCAATTCCGGCGCGGGCGCCGGTCAGACCGTGTTCCACCTGCATGTCCATGTGATCGGCGGCCGTCCGCTGCACTGGCCTCCTGGATGAGGGCCCCGGTCCTGGGATCCCGGCCGGGCCCGCCAACGGCGAGAATGCGCCCCATCTGCAACCCTTCATGCGCGCCCTGGCGGCCTTCCGCGACCAGCTCGGCAAGCTGCAGCGACTGGCCCAGCCTTACTTCCTGCCCCTGGAGGAGAGCAGCTCAGGGCAGTTCCTGATGCTGGTGGTGGCCCTGGTGGCCGTGGTGGTGGGCCTGACCCTGCTGCTGCTCACCGGCGTGGTGGCGGCCAGCGGTGCCCTGATCCCCGCCCTGCGGGACCGGTTCCTGCCCGGCGTGCCCCAGCAGGTCGCGGGGCTCTGGAGCGGGCCGATCGCACCGGTGATCATGGTGCTGTTCGTCGCCGGACTGGCGGCGTTCGGCTGCCTGCGGGGCAAGCTGCGCCAGGGACGCTGGCTTCCCTGGCTGCTGATGGGGGTGATCACCCTGCTGATCCTGGTGATCAACGGGATCAACGTGGGGATCAGCTTTGTCGCCCGGAACGTCGACAACGCCCTGGTCGCCTACGACCAGGATGGCTTCTGGAAGATCGTCGGCATCTATGCCTTCTGCCTGGTGCTGGCTCTGCCGATCCGGGCGATCCAGAGTTACCTGATTCCGAAGCTCGGTCTGCTCTGGCGGGAATGGCTCAGCACGCGGCTGCTCGGCCGCTATCTATCGAACAGGGCCTATTACAACCTCAATCCCAACGATGAATCCCTGGAGGAAATCGACAACCCTGACCAACGGATCTCCCAGGATACGGCGAGCTTTACCGGTACCAGTCTGAGCGTGACGGTGGAGATCATTTCTGCCCTGCTCACCTTCGTGAGCTTCATCATCGTGCTATGGAGCATCAACGGGAAGCTGGCCCTGCTGTTACTGGCCTATTCCACCGCCGGGACGGCTCTGATCATCTTCGCCAGCCGGAAGCTGGTGGCCCTGAATTACCTCCAGCTGAAGCTGGAGGCCGATTTTCGCTACGGCCTCGTTCATATCCGTGACAATGCCGAATCGATCGCTTTTTACCGGGGTGAAAAGCAGGAAGGAAAGGAGGCTGAACGGCGTCTTGGCGGGGCCATCATCAATTACGACCGGTTGATCATCTGGGAGGCGCTCATTCAGGTGATTCAGCGTTCCTATGACTACTTTTCCCGCTTTCTGCCTTGGCTGGTGATCGCGCCAATCTATTTTGCCAGGGAAGTGGATTTCGGCGTGTTCGGTCAGGCCAGCATCGCCTTCAGTCAGGTGTTGTTTTCGGTGAGTTACATCGTCAACAACATTGATCGGCTGGCGGCCTTCTCAGCCAGCATCAGCCGACTGGAGGGCTTCCAGGGAAAGATGGAGGAGATCTCCTCGGAGGCCGTCGCCGCCCAGGCCGCTTCCGCCGCCTCGGTTGCCGCCCAACTGGCCAGCACCCCGGGTGCCCTGGCCCCGCCGGCCGATTCCATCCTGGTCAGCCATGCGGATCTGGTGCCGCCTCGCAGCAACCGCTGCCTGATTCGGGACATCAGCCTGGAGGTGGGCCCCCGCCAGCGGCTGCTGGTGGTGGGCCCCAGCGGCTGTGGCAAGACCTCCTTCCTGCGCATGGTCAGCGGCCTCTGGCCGCCGGCCGCCGGCAACGTGCAGCGGCCGCCGCTGGCCGAGCTGCTGTTCATTCCCCAGAAGCCCTACATGATTCTGGGCAGCCTGCGCGAACAGCTCTGCTATCCGCTGCAGCCCGAGCGCTTCAGTGACGACCATCTGCGCAGCGTGCTTGAGGAGGTGAGATTGCCGGAGCTGGCCCATCGCTACCCCGATCTCGACATCAATCAGGACTGGCCCCGGTTGCTGTCCCTGGGAGAACAGCAACGCCTTGCCTTCGCGCGGCTGCTGCTCAATTCCCCCCGGTTCGTGGTGCTCGATGAGGCCACCAGCGCCCTTGATGTCAGCACCGAAAAGCACCTCTACCAACGGCTCACGGAGCGGGAGATGGCCTTCGTGAGCGTCGGCCACCGTCCCACCCTGGTGGCCTTCCACGACACGGTGCTCGAACTCGACGGCAAGGGGGGCTGGCGGCTGTTTCCCGCCACCGGCTATGACTTCGGCCGTGGCTAACCCGGCTGAGCCGCCCCGATTCCGTTCCAGTTCACTCCCTCGATGACCCCTCCGACCAACCCCTTGTCCCCGGCCACCAGCGCCACCACCTCCGATCCTCCCGCCTTCGGTTGGAGCGCCTACGCCGAGCGGGTCAATGGGCGGTTCGCCATGCTCGGCTTCGCGGCGGTGCTGCTGATCGAAGCCCTCAGCGGGGACAGCTTCCTCCACTGGGCGGGCCTGGTGCCCTGATCAGGGCAGGTCGATCAGATCCACCTGCCACAGTCCGCCCCGGCTGATCTGCACCGCCAGCGCCCGCCCGTCTGCGCTCAGGGACACCTGGTGGGGAACACCGGGGGGATCCAGGGGGAGTGGCTGCAGGCTCTCGCTGGAGCGTCGGTAGAGGACCAGTTCCGTCCGTCCGTCCCGCTGACGCACCACGGCCAGGCGGTCGCCGCGGGCGTCCACGGCCACGCTGAGCGGCTGGGCATCGGGACGGTTCAGTCCCGGCAGCGGCACGGGCCGAGCGCTCTCCAGATCGACGAGCACCACCCGCTCGCGGCCGTCCCGTCCAGTGATCAGGGCGAGCCAGCGTCCGGACAGGGAGGGATCACGGTTGAGGCCGGCCTGGGCCAGGCGCTGGTTGAGTGGCGGCACGGGTCGCAGCGGCGGGGGGCTGCAGCCCCCCAGCACCAGCAGAGCGGTCACCGCCGCGGTCGCCGCTCCGGGCCAGACCCTCACGGCGAGCCCCCCCCCCCGACCCGCTGTCCCGGGGTTGGATCGGGTTCCAGCCGTGCACTGAGATCGAAGATCTCCACGATTCCCTGGCCATCCCGCACCACCTGCAGGGCCACACTTCGGCCGTCGGGGGCCAGGCTCAGCCGCTGGGGATCCCTCTCTCCCGGCAGGGGGAGGGGGTGGAGCCGGCCGGTGAGCCGGTCTTCGATCACAGCGAGGCGGCGGGGGCCCTGCTGGACGATCAGGGCTAGGTAGCGGCCGTTCCAGCTCAGTGATGGAGAGCTGTGGGGCTGGCGTCGCTTCAGCTGACGCAAGGGCAGCACGGTGCCACTGCGCCGGTCCTGCAGCAGGACGGTGCTGCGCCCCCCGCGTTCCACGACGCTGGCCAGCAGCCGGCCGTCCCCGCTGAGGGCCGGATCCTGGCGGCTCCTGAGGGCTGACAATGCCGGCGGCGCCGGAGTGCTGCGCAGGCTCCCGGGCCAGGCGCATCCGGCCAGGGCGAGGGGCAGGGCCAGCAGGGGGGGCCAGGCGGGCGGGCGGCCTGACGGGTGCTGGGCTCGGCCGAGCGGCCCGGCGGGAATGATGGGGTCCGTGGTCCGGCTCAGTCGTCGAAACGGGAGCTGTTGTCTCGGCTGCCGCCGGCGGGCCTCAGGGGGGTGAAATCAGCGTCGCTGACGTTGCGGGTTTCCGGGGCGGGAGGTTCCCCGCTCGCTTCGCCCCGGCCGCGGATCGGACTGCCCTGGGGCACCCCCGGGGTGGCGGCGGGCCCGGAGGAGGCCGGGGAAGTGCCACCCGCCGGGGAGGGGGAGGCGCCGCCCCCGCTGCGCCGGCTGGAGCGGGGCATGGTGTCGCTGCTGGGCACCGGTCGGCTGCCCCGACGGGGTTCGATCCCGCTGTCCCGTTCGCGCCGGCGGGCACCGAAGGCGGGGCCGGAGCGGGACGCCGCGGTGGCGGAGGACGAAGCACCTCCGGGGGGGGAGGCGGGGGTGCCACGCGAGGGATAGGGGTCGTCGCTGGGGCCGGAGCCGCGGCTCCGGCTGGGGGGCTCCCAGTCCTCCTGGCCCCGCGGCCGACGGCTGGCCGCCCGCTCGGGGATGGCCGGGCGGTCGCTGCGGCGGGGGCGGTAGAACGCCCCCTCGTCTTCCGGTTCCTCGGTTTCCAGGGAGCGGATCCGGCGCCTCAGGGGCTGGGGTTCATCGAAGCGGTCGACCTCGGAGTCCCAGCCGGGTCGGCCACCCATGCTGGGTCTGGGCAGGGGCGGCTCGTCGTCGTCGAAGTAGGAGGAGCGCCGGGCCTGCTCGGTGGTCACCCCCCGCAGCCGCACACTCTCGTAGGCAAAGAAAACGGTGGTGCCTGCCAACAGGAACTGACCGAACTGGAGGATCGGATCGAGCCGCCAGCCCTGGAAGAAGAGAATCCCGCCGCACAGCAGGCCGACCGCGGCGAAGAAGACGTCGTAGTCGCGGGCGAGGGCCGGTTTGAAGCTCCTCATGAAGTAGAGGAAGGCACCGCCGACGGCCAGCACGATGCCGACGATGCTGGCCCAGTTCAGGCTGGCATTGACCACGTCTGAAACCCTCGTCGAACGCTGGATCGTGCCCTCCTGCGGAGAACCCGTGTGGCCAGTCTAAGGACCTGGCCAGCGAAGGCCCTGACCGGAGCGTCAGCCCGCGCGCCGGCTGCCCGCGATCAGAGCTTGCGGTCGACCTGATCGTTCTGGCTGATCAGCACCAGGGCAATGCTGATCGGAATCACCACGATCATCGCCCCGTAGACAAGGCTGCTCAGGAAATTCGAAAGGGAGGGTGTCATGGCAGGTCCGGATCCATCAGGGATCCTAGGCAGGGGGCCCCGTTTCCTACCATGGAGACTGTGGTCCTTAGAGCTTTGTGACGGCCTCCCCCGTGCTGCTGCAGTCCCTGTCGGTGGGGCTGGTCGTCCTGGGGCTGCTGCTGGCGGCCTGGACACTGCTGTTTCTGTTTCGGATCGTGCTGACCTGGTATCCCCAGGTGGACCTGGAGCGGGGGGCGATGCGGCTGATCAGCCAGCCCACGGAGCCGCTGCTGCGATGGACACGCCGGCTGGTCCGTCCGATCGGCGGCGTCGACGTGACCCCGGTGATCTGGGTCGGGCTGATCTCCCTGCTGCGGGAGCTGCTGGTGGGTCAGCAGGGGCTGCTCACCCTGGTGCTGCGCCGCAGCCAGGATCTGGTCCCGTAACGCCCTGGGCCCCTGCGCCGGGCGTTACGGGGCAGGGGCCGGCGGCAGCATGTCCTGCTCGACGAACTTCGTGTGCACGTCCCCCCGCTGGAACTCGGGTCGATCGAGCAGGGCCAGGTGGAACTCGATTGTGGTGGGGATGCCGGTGACGGCACACTCACTCAGGGCCCGCCGCATTCGTCTCAGGGCGGCGTCGCGGTCCACCCCCCAGACGATCAGCTTGCCGATCAGGGAGTCGTAGAAGGGCGGGATCTCGTAGCCGGTGTAGACGTGGCTGTCGACGCGGACCCCAGGCCCCCCGGGTGGAAGCCAGCCCGTGATCTTTCCCGGTGAGGGCCGGAAGTTCTGCTGGGGGTCTTCGGCGTTGATGCGGCATTCGATCGCATGGCCACTCAGGCGGATGCTCTCCTGGCGCAGGCTGAGGGGCTCGCCACCGGCGATGCGCAGTTGCTCGGCGATCAGGTCGATGCCCGTAACCATTTCTGTGACCGGGTGCTCCACCTGGATGCGGGTGTTCATCTCCATGAAGTAGAAGTCCCCGCCTCGATCGACCAGGAACTCCACCGTGCCGGCACCCTCATAGGAAATGCTGCGGGCCGCGGCGATCGCCGCTTCCCCCATCTGGCGGCGCAGGTCAGGATCGAGGGCCGGGCTGGGCGCCTCCTCCAGCAGTTTCTGGTGGCGGCGCTGGATCGAGCAGTCGCGTTCGCCGAGGTGAACCACATTGCCGTGGCGATCCGCCAGCACCTGCACTTCCACATGCCGGGGGCGGTCGATAAACTTCTCCATGTAGAGTCCGGGGTTGCCGAAGGCCGCGTCCGCTTCCCCCTGGGCGGCCTTGAACAGGCTTTCGAGCTGATCGGCCCTGTTCACCAGTCGCATGCCACGGCCCCCTCCGCCGGCCGTGGCCTTGATCATCACGGGGTAGCCCATCTGGGCGGCCAGAGCAGCAGCTTCCCCGGCATGCTCCAGCAGCCCCTGGCTGCCCGGGATGGTCGGTACGCCGACCCGTTGCATGGTGTCCTTCGCCGTCGCTTTGTCCCCCATGGCCCGGATTGACTCGGGGGAAGGACCCACGAAGGTGATGCCGTGGGCGGCACAGATCTCGGCGAAGCGGTCATTTTCGGCCAGGAAGCCGTAACCGGGATGGATGGCGTCAGCACCGCGGGAGATCGCCGCCGCGATGATGTTGGGGATGTTGAGATAGCTCCTGCTGCTCGGTGCTTCTCCAACACAGACCGCCTCATCGGCGAGCTGCACATGCAGGGCATTTCGGTCCACTGTGCTGTAGACCGCCACGGTGGCGATCCCCATCTCCCGGCAGGTGCGCAGGATGCGGAGGGAGATTTCGCCACGGTTGGCGATCAGCAGCTTGCCGATGGGCATCCGTGGGGGGTCCAGGCCGCTGCGGACTGTATCAGTGCTGACTCAGGCCTTCCAGCGCGGCCGGAGCCGGGCCGGGCGATGGGTATATTGACGAACCGGAGGAAGCCCCTGGGCTCCTGCGGTCCACGCGGATGTGGTGGAATTGGTAGACACGCACGTTTGAGGGGCGTGTGGCTTCGGCCTTGCGAGTTCAAGTCTCGCCATCCGCATCTCTCTTCCCCCTTGCTTGACCCCACTGCCGCAGAGCCGCACGCCGCCCTCCACAGCGATCGTGCTGGTCTGCAACGGCCCGGGCGAGCTCACGACCTGGGTGGGCCCCCTGGCCCGGCGCCTGCACCGCCAGTTGCTGCTGCGTCCCCTCGCCCCCGAGGGGGACTGCGCCCTGCGGCTGGTGCTGGTGCCCTGCCCCAACGCCACCGGGCGCGAAGCGCAGGTGGCCCGGGAGCTGGGGCTGTTCGAGCGGGTGGTGCCGGCTCACCGCTTCTGGTCAGCGCTGCTGTGGCCGGCCCGGAACGGTCCCTGGCCGCCGAAGGGAGTGGTGGTGTTCCTGGGCGGTGATCAGTTCTGGACGGTGCTGCTCTCCGCGCGGCTGGGCTACCGCCATCTCACCTATGCCGAATGGGTGGCCCGCTGGCCCCGCTGGAATGACCGCATCGCCGCCATGGGGCCCCAGGCCGCCGCGCGTCTCGCCCCGCGCTGGCGTGAGCGCTGTTCGGTGGTCGGGGATCTGATGGCGGATCTCTCCGAGTCGGCCCGGGCCGACGCCCCCCTGCCCGCAGGGGACTGGGTGGCGCTGCTGCCGGGATCGAAGCGGGCCAAGCTTCAGGTGGGGGTTCCGTTCCTGCTGGAGGTCGCCGACCGCCTGGCCCAGCTCAGGCCCGGCTGTCGCTTCCTGCTGCCGGTGGCTCCGACCACGTCGGTGCGGGAGCTGGTGGCCTACGGCAGCGCCGAGAACCCGATTGGGCGCCAGTACGGCGGGAGCACTCCCCGTCTGGTCGCGTCCGGCCAGGGGGCAGAGCCGGAGGAGCGATGGCTGGAGACGGGCGCCGGCACCCGCATCCTCCTGGTCGAGCGCCATCCCGCCCACGGTCCGCTCAGCCAGTGCGCCCTGGCGCTCACCACCGTGGGGGCGAACACCGCGGAACTGGGGGCCCTGGGGGTGCCGATGATCGTCCTGGTGCCGACCCAGCACCTGCAGGTGATGCAGGCCTGGGACGGCTGGCTCGGGCTGGTGGCCCGGCTGCCCCTGCTGCGCTGGCTGGTGGGGGTGGCCCTCACCGCCTGGCGCATGCGCCAGCGCGGCTTCCTCGCCTGGCCCAACATCTCCGCCGGCCGCCAGGTGGTGCCGGAGCGGGTGGGGGCGATCACGCCGGCCGAGATCGCTGCGGAGGCGGCCGACTGGCTGGCCCACCCCAGCCGGCTGGAGGGTCAGCGGGATGATCTGCGCAGCCTGCGGGGACAGCCCGGAGCCGTGGCGGCCCTGGCCTCCCTGGTGCAGGAGCTCCTGCCCGTCTCGTGACGGGCGGGTTGCCTAGGTTGGACCGGTCGCGTCCGCATCGCTCCCATGTCCGGCCCAGGCCCCGGAACAGCCCCCGAGTCCACCGATCCCGCGGCGAGGGAGGCCCACTGGCGCGCGATCCTCACGCCCGAGCAGTACCAGGTGACCCGTCAGGGAGGCACCGAGCGGGCGTTCAGTGGCGCCTACTGGAACCACAAACAGACGGGTCAGTACGCCTGCATCTGCTGTGGGGCCCGGTTGTTCGCCTCGAAGGCCAAATTTGATTCGGGCAGCGGCTGGCCCAGTTTCTGGGAGGGTCTGGATCCCGCCGCCATCACCACGATCGAGGATCGCAGCCACGGCATGGTGCGCACCGAAATCCGTTGTGCCAACTGCCAGGCCCACCTCGGTCACGTCTTCCACGACGGCCCGGCCCCCACCGGCCTGCGCTACTGCGTCAACTCCGCCTCGCTCGCCTTCGAACCGGAGGCCGGACCGGGTTCCTAGCTTCGAGCCGATCCACCGGAGGGCTCAGGATTCCGGCCAGGCCGGGCTCACCAGGGATCACCGAAGGTCTCGGTGCTGGGCTGGCGCGGGGTTGACTCCCCGTCGGCCCTGTCTTCGCTCTCCCGGTAGGGCTCGGGATCCACGTCCAGGGGCTCCCTCTGGTCGAGGACATCCCGGCGGCTGGCCTGGCGCGGAGGGAGGGGGGGGCGTCGCTCGGGCAGTGGTTGATCGCGCCCGGGATCGCCCCAGGAGGAGCTCTCCTCCTGCCAGGAGCGAGCCAGGGGCCTCCGCCGATCCAGGTCCGGGTCGCGGCCGTCGGCGGCGAGCGCTTCTCGGCCGCCGGAGCCGCCGCGATCGGCGGAGTCGTCATCGTCGAGGTAACGGCGCTGGCGCAGGGGTTCCTGTCGCCGACGCTCCAGTTCGACGTACTCCAGTTCCTCCTGCTCCTCCAGCAGAACCGCCCGACTGGTGGCCGGCTGGATGCGCCGCTGCTCCTGGGTTGTGCTCTGGCCGGAGGCCAGTTGGTTCTCCACCGGCACCATGGTCTGGCGGAAGCGGTCCCGTTCCTCCTGCTCCCAGCTGGGTCCGCCGATGCCCAGCTTCTCGAGCAGGCCACTGCCCAGTTGGCGCAGCTTCTCCTCGGCCCCCTCGTAGACGATGATCCGGTCGGGGCCGCTGCTGACGATCTCCTCGACCGCCAGCTCCCAGGTGCTCAGCACCCCCTCGCCCAGCAGGGGCACCCCGAGGGCCCCCAGCACCAGGGTGGTGAGTTCACCGGTTTCGATGTCGAAGCTGAAGCCCAGCACCCGACCCAGCTGCTCGCCGGATTCGCTGATCACCTGGCAGTTGATCACCTTGCTGTAGCGATCGGGGCTGAACCCCTCCGCCAGCGAATCGGCGGAATCCACCAGGATCACATCGCCCACCTGGCGGATCCGCTCCAGCGGCATCCAGCGGGGCAGGCCCGGCAGAAAGCGGGTGAGTGGGTTGTCGCGCAGGCCGAGGGCCACCACTTCGCGGCGGTCGATGTCCACCACCACCTCTCCCACCACGCCGAGGCGGCGGCCGGTGTCCCGCGTGATCACCTGGGTGCCCATCAGCTCGGAGCGCAGCCAGAGGCGGTCGCTGGGGACGGCCCCGGAGGGATCGACGGAGGGGGGGATGGAGGAGGTCAAAGGCCAGAACCCGCGAGGGCGTCGGCGAAGGGAGGGCAGTGGGGTCATTGTGACCCACCGGCCCGGGTTAGGCGGCGGCGGGCATCCCGACCACCTGGGTGTGGGCGCCCCGGGCCTGGGTGACGCCGACGGTGCGGGTGGCGGCGGCGATCATCGGTCGCCGGTGGCTCACCACCAGGAACTGGGCCTGATCGGCCTGGCTCGCGATCAGGGCCGCCAACCGCTCCACGTTCACCCCATCGAGGAAGCTGTCCACCTCGTCGAGGGCATAGAAAGGGGAAGGGCGGAAGCGTTGGAGCGCAAACAGGAAGCTGAGGGCCGTCAGGGACTTCTCGCCCCCGGACATCGACGCCAGCCGGCGCAGGGTCTTGCCCCTGGGGTGGGCCACCAGGGTGAGCCCACCCTCGAGGGGCTGGGCCTCGTTCTCGAGCTGCAGGTGGCCTTCCCCGTCGGAGAGCCCCGCGAAGATCGTGCGGAAGTGGCCGTCCACGGCGCGGAATGCCTCCAGAAAGGCGTCCTGGCGCAGGGTGGCCACGGTTTCGATGCGCAGCAACAGCTCCTCCCGCTCGCTGGAGAGCACCTCCAGGCGCCCCGCCAGCTCGGCGATGCGCTCCTCCAGCTGCTCCAGTTCCTCCAGGGCGAGCATGTTCACCGGCTCCAGGGCCTCCATGCGTCGTTGCAGGTCCTGCAGGCTGCTGCGCAGGGCCTCCAGGCCGGCCTGGCGCACCTCCTCCGGGAGGGTCGGTAGCGGGTCGGGCAGATCCCGCTCCATCGCCTCCAGGCGCAGCTGCAGGGATCGCTCCTCCTCGGCTAGGGCCTGGCGCTCCTCCCCGAGCCGTTGCAGCTCCCATTGCCGGGTCTGCGACGCCTGGCGTTCGGCGGCGAGGCGGGCCTCCGCCGTGTCGCGGGCGCGCCGGCGCTCGCCGAAGCGCTGCTGGAGTTCCCGCTGCCGGGTCTCCAGGGCGGTGCGGCGCTCCTGCTCCTCCTGGTGCTGCCGACGCCGCACGCGGTGCACTTCCGCCAGGGCCTCGACCGCGGCCAGCAGCCGGCGCTCTTCCCCCTGAAGGGCTTCAAGCTGATGGCCCAGGCGCTCGGCCGCCAGACCCCGCTCCCGCTGGTTGGCCAGGAGGCCGTCCCGGCTTCGGCGGGCGGAGGTGAGATGCTGATCGGCGGCTTCGAGCTCCTGCCGCAGCCCCTGCCAGCGGTGGCTGTCGTGCGAGGACTGGGCGCCGGCCTCCTGCAGCTCCAGCGCGGCCAGCTGCTCCAGCCGGGGCGCCAGGCCAGCCTCCAGCTCCCCCTGGCGTCGCTGATCCTTCTCCAGGCCGGCGGCGATCCTGCCCCGTTGTTCGCGCAGTTGGTCCCGCCGCTGGGCCTGGGGCGTGAGCGCCTGACGGCCCGCCCGGCGCTCGGCCTCCAGGGCGGCCAGGCGCTGCTGTCCCTCCTGCAGCAGCGGTCGGCGCTGCTCCAGCTGCCGGCCCAGATCGGCTTCCCGGCGTCGGCCGGCGGCCAGGCTCTCCCCGAGCTCCAGCAGGCGGCGCCGGTGCGGTTCGGCCTCGTCCTGCTCACTGGCGCGGCCGAAACCCAGCTGGCCGGAGCGCTGCTGCACGCTGCCGCCGGTCATGGCGCCGCTGCGCTCGAGCAGCTCCCCCTCCAGGGTCACCGAACGGCAGCGGCCCAGCTCCCGGCGGGCGCTGGCCAGGTCCTCGAAGACGAGGGTGTCGCCGAAGACATAACGAAACACCTCGCCATAGAGCGGCTCGAAGCGGATCAGCTCGACGGCCCGGCCCACCAGGCCGCTCCCACCGCCGGAGCGGCCGGCCCGGCCCCGCTCCAGGGCGGCCGTGTTCCGGCTGCCCCCGGAGCCGATCTTGTTGAGGGGAAGAAAGGTGAGGCGGCCGGCCCGCCGGGCCTTGAGCAACTCGATGGCCCGGGCAGCGACCCCGTCGTCATCCACCACCACCTGGCCGAGGCGTGCGCCGGCGGCCACCTCCAGGGCCAGCCTGCAGCGGTCGTCCACCTCCCCGAGCTGGGCCACCGGGCCGTGGATTCCCCCCAGTCCCGATTCCAGCAGCAGGCGGAGGGCGCCGGTCCCCCGACTTTCCAGAAGGGTGTCGCGGCGGCTTTCGATCCGGGCGATCTCCCGTTCCAGGCCCATCTGTTCCTGCTCCAGCCGGCTGCGGGTCCGCTGTTGCAGGGCGAGGTCCTCGGCCAGCTGCCGGGCCTGCTCCTGCCATCGCTCCAGCTCCGCCGCCGTGGCGGCGGCGGACTGATCCAGCTCCAGCAGCCGTTCCTGCTGCTGCTGGTCAGCGCCTTGATCGAGGGCCAGTTCGCCGTCCAGCTCCGCCAGCCGTTCCCGGGCCTGCCGCAACCGCTCGGCCAGCTGCTGCTGCTCGGCCTGGAGCGGGGCGATCGCCGCCTGCAGCTCCTGGCGACGCTGGCTGCGCTGTTTCTGCTCCTCCAGCCAGCTTCCCGAGCGACCAGCCACCTCTCCCAGGCGCCGCCGTGACAGCTCCACGGCGGCCTCGGCCGAACGGCAGGCCTGTTCTGCTTGCTCCAGGTCCCCCGCCGGATCGGCGTCGCCACTGAGCTCAAGACGCTCCCGCTGCAGGTCGCCATGGCGCCGCTGCAGGGCCTGGCGTTGCCCCTGCAGGGCTTCGGCCTCCTGTTGCTGCCGTTCGGCCTGCCGGGCCAGCTCCCGGCCGCTGGCGTCGAGCCCGGCCAGCTCCGCCTGAACCGCCAGCAGGCTGTCCTCACCCAGGGCCTTCACCTCCGCCTGCAGGGCCTCGAGCTCGGCGGCGGCCTGGACGAGGGCCTGCTCGCCGCTGCGGATGGCGAGCCGATCGACCTCCTCCTGGCGGGCAAGGTCATGAAGGCGTTGCCGCCGCTCGGCGAGGTGGAGGCGGCTCTGCTCGACATCGAGCACCTGCTCCTGCAGGCGGCCGAGCTGGTGCCGCTGGCGCAGCTCCTGATACGTACGGGCCTTGGCGCAGTCGCGTTCGAGTTTCTGGCGGCCCGCCAGCAATTCCTGTTCCACGATGCGGCAGCGCTCCTGCCGGTTGTGGACCTCATCGAGTTTGGCCCGGGTCTGCTCGATGCGGGAATCGAAGAGGGCGACCCCGGCCAGCTCATCGATCAGACCCCGCCGGTCGCGGGCACTCATCGAGACGATGCGGGTGACATCGCCCTGCATGACGACGTTGCTGCCCTCCGGGTCCACCCGCAGGCGGCGCAACTGGGTCTGGAGCTGCTGCAGGGTGCAGGGCACGCCATCGGCGCTGTAGCTGGTGCTGTAGGTGCCGCCGGGGGCCACCCGCAGGCGTCGGGTCACGGTCCACTCCCGCTGGCCGGGTTGGATCCAGGGGCCCTGGTCGGGTTCCTCAAGCCCGGCTTCGGCGGCGTCGGGTTGCCACGCGCCAAGGTCGAAGCGAACACTCACCACGGTTTCCGCCGCCTTGCCCTGGCGGAGCGTGGCGCTGTTGATCAGGTCGGGCAGCCGCTCGGCCCGCATGCCGCGGCTGGTGGCCAGCCCCAGGCAGAACAGCACCGCGTCCAGGATGTTGCTCTTGCCCGAGCCGTTCGGACCGGTGATCACCGTGAAGGACGGTTCCAGGCGGATCGCCATGGACCCGCCGAATGACTTGAACTGACTCAGTTCGACCTGATTGATGTGAACCAACAGGCCCGCGTGCGGCGCGAAACACGCAAAAGCTAGCGAAGCGGCTGACAATCTCAAGCCCTTCCCTACCTTGGAAGAACCGCCCCACGCAGACCAGCAGACCATGGAACCGGAAACCCAGGCCATCAGTCACGATCGGTTTCGGGAGCGTTTCGAGGCGCTCCTCCCGACGATCCAGCGGGAGTGGCCCCAGGTGGCCCGCGACACCCTGGAGGCCACGCGGGGCAGCTTCGACGACGTGGTCGCCGTGATCGCCGAGCAGACCGGCCGCACCGCCAGCGGAGTGCAGGCCCAGCTCCTGGACCTGTTCCATGTGGCCTCCGATCGGACCCGCCATCTGGCTGACCGCATCGGTCCCCTGGAGACCCAGCTTGAGCAGTTGCTCGACGAGCTCAACGCCAACTTGCGCCCGCGCATCGAGAAGCCGGTGCGCGAGCGTCCCCTGCTCGCCCTCGGTGTGGCGGCCTCGGTCGGGCTGATCGCCGGCCTGCTGCTCGGGTCCGGTCGGCGCTCGACGTGAGCGAATCCGAACAGGAGCGGAGCGTCGATCGACGCTCCCCCGGCGCCGGGATGGGCCGGGTGGCGGCCGGCCGGATGGCGGCCCTGGTCACCTCGGTGATGGACCTGCATGTGCGCATCGCCCTGCAGGAGGCCGATCGGGAAAAGCGCCGGTTGATCAGCGGCGGCCTGCTGCTGGGCGCCGGCCTCACCCTGCTGCTGCTGGCCATGGTGGCGGGACAGGTGGTGGTGGCCCTCTGGCTCCATCTGAGCCTGGGCTGGGGATGGATCCAGGCGGTGCTGGTTCTGCTGGCGGGAGATCTGCTGGTGGCCGGCTTCCTCCTGCGCATCGGCGGCCAGCTGGTGAAGGGGCCCTATCTGCCCCAGACCACGGCCGGCCTCAGCAAGACCACCCGTGCCCTGCTGGGGCGCTGACCGCCCCCCTCCATGACGCCCCGGCCCTTCCCCAGCACGCACCATCGGGAGGCCCCGGGGGGATCCGGAGCCCAGCTCGACGATGTCCGTCACCTGGACGCGGCCGGCGAACCCGGCGGACCCGGGTCTGATCTGGAGGGGCCCCAGCCGGAGGGGCGGCAGGTCGAGGACGTGACCCTGAGCGAGCTCTGGTTCCAGATGCTCATTGACCTCTACGAGCTGCCCGAAGCCCTGCCCGAAGTTCTTCCCACCCTGCCGATCCCGGATGGGATCTGGGAGACCCTGCGCCGGGGCCGGGTGCCCTCCCGCTCCAGCCTCAAGGGGCTCGGGCCCGAGTGGCGCGCGGAACTGCGGCTGCAGACAGGCTGTGCCTGCGGGTTCCGGCACCTGCAGCGGATCGGATACGAGGAGGTCTGTGATCGGGTCGGACGGCTGCAGGCTCAGGGCGAGGACGGTCCCTATCTGGGCGGCTGCCTGGTGCTGCTGCTGGCATTGGTGCTGAGCCTCCCCCCGAGCGCCCTGATGGTGGAGCAGCTCACCAATGGCTACAGCAACGCCGAGGAGGATCTGGAGCGCACGGAACGGATCCTGTTCGAGCTGATCCTGGCGCTGCTGGCCCGGCACACCCAGGAGGTGCTGCGGGCCATTGATGCGGGCGGGGAGGACCCGCTCAGCGAATGACGTACTGCAGCCAGCGGCAGTCGATGCCCCCATGGCTGATCGGGATGCGTCGGCTGGCCTTCAGGCGCAGAGCGCCGGTGAGCTCTGGATTGCCGCTCAACAGCCAGAGGGTCCAGCCGGAGCAACGCTCCTTGAGTACGGTGCCCAGGCCGGTATAGAGCGCTTCGAGATCCTCATCCTCCCCGAGACGGGCACCGTAGGGGGGATTGCAGACGATCAGTCCCGGTCCGGGCGGTGGCACCAGCTCGCGGCAGTCCCCCTGCTGCAGGTGGAGATGCTCACCCACTCCGGCACGCTCCGCGTTGCCCCGGGCCTGGTTCAGCACGACGGGGTCGTGTTCAAGCCCCAGCACCGACGGCCAGGCTCCATCGACCGGAGCCCGGGCCCGGGCCTCGATCGCCAGGTGCGCCGCGGCGGTCACCTCAAGCTCCCAGAGGCCGGGATCGAAGTCCGGCCAGCGCTGGAGTGGGACCGGTCGCGGCCGGGTGGTGCCGGGCTCCAGGCCCGGTGCCAGGCCCTGGAGCCTGCAGAGCGCCTCGATCAGCAAGGTGCCGGACCCGCAGAGGGGATCGACCAGGGGGACCCGGCCGTCCCAACCGGTCAGGGCGATCAGACCGCTGGCGAGGTTCTCCTTGAGCGGGGCCAGCCCCACGGCGGCCCGCCAGCCCCGCCGGTGCCGGCTGGCGCCGGCGCCGTCGACGCTCAGCACCCCCTGGAGGCCCCGCCCCTCCGCGCCCCGTCCCAGATGCAGGTGGAGTGACAGGTCCGGATCGACCAGATCCACCGAGGAGCGCTCGCCCCAGCAGCTGCGCTGCAGATCCACCAGGGCGTTCTTCACCTGCAGGGCGGTGAAGTGGCTGTGGCCCAGTCCGGGGGCGCTGCCGCTCACCTCCACCCGGAAGCTGCGCTGGGGCGGCAGCCAGCGCTCCCAGTCGGCTGCCCGTTGGACAGCCTCGTACAGATCCCGTGGACCCGCGCAGGGGAAACGGGCCAGTTCCCTCAGGATGCGAAAGGGAAGCCGGCTCTGCAGGTGCTGCCGGTAGAGACCGGCACGGTCGCAACGGAAGGCCACAGCCCGCCGCAGGGGCTGCACCGCCTCCGCTCCGAGGGCCGTCAGTTCGGCCGCCGCCTCCTGCTCGAGCCCGGGCGGGACCACGGCGATGCAGGCCAGGGGGGCGCTCATGGGCAGCGGGACACGACAGTCGGGTTCGGTCATGCCCACCCTGCCGGGTCGGAGCCGCCAGGCGGGGGGACTGCCATGATGGTGAGGTCCGTCTTCGGGCGGACTAGGTGGCTCACACCGGTGCTTCGGACAGCGGTTCGATTCCGCTCAGCTCCATGGCTCCTGCCCTTCGGCAGGACCCCCCGGGGCTGCAATGGTTTCGACGGGGTATGAGGAGAGTGACTGAAGCCTGCTCGGTCAGAGCAAACCCGTAACAGCGAACAACATCGTTCGTTTCTCCCGTCAGCCCGCCCCTGTGGCCGCCTGACTCCAATAGGGAGATGGGGTAGGTCAGCCTTATCACCCAAATGACCCATGGGGCCTGGAAGGGCCCCTTTTCGCTGAATCGGAGCGAGCGGGGAGCGAGTTCCGCCAGCCTCCCCCAGCCGGCGCGGCGAGCCCGGACCCGCCCCGGGCGCCGCCTGGATTGCCTGTTCCGACAGCATCGATTAGCGTTTCTTGGAGTCACAACGTTTACCCAGTTAACCAAGCCGATGCGTCTGATTTCATCCGCAAACATCATTGCCATCGTGTTGTCCACCTGTCTGGGACTGATTCTTGACACGGCGGGCCACGCGGCTCCCGGTGAGGCGAATGAGAACAGCGTTACGGATTCCGTCACGGTCTATCTGGAACAGGACAGCAACGCCGATGGCAGGGTGTCGGAGGAGGAGGTGTTGGCGGATCGCAGCGAGAAGTTCAAACAGATCGATACCAATCAGGATGACGTGATTACCCTGGAGGAGGTTCGTGCTGTTTTCCGTGCCAACCTTCCCGAGGCTGCGGCCAAGCGACTGAGTGCTCAGGGAATTGATGATCTTTCGATACTTTACTTCGACAGTCTCGACCGGAACGAGGATGATCAGATCGAACTGGTGGAATTCCAGCGGCCGGCTCGTGATCGGTTCCGCCAGATTGATGCCAACACCGATGGCTTCGCAACGCGGGGCGAAACCACCAACTTCTTCGTGAGGCTGGGCCTCTGACGGGCACTCCCCATCCCCGGCCGCTCCCCCGTCGCCGGTCCGCTCCTCCCGGGCCGCAGGCACCCTTCGGAAGGTCAGCCGTCGATGGTGACTGTCGATACGGAGGTTGAAGCCGAGAACACCTATATCTGGATCTACTAGAAAAACCCCGTAATTCATGATGCAGATCTGATCCCCGGGTCACACCCGATTCCATCCTCCTCCGACCATGAAGGAAGCCTGGATTGGAGGGCGTGCCGGCGAGCCCTGGCCATCGATTACAGATTTCCCGATTGGCTCCGGGGCCCCACCACCGCCGCCCTTGTTGTTGGTCCACTCTGAACATTCATGGAGGCCGTGTTGCGATTTCGTGACCACCTTGCGACATATCTCTCGCTGCTGGTCACTCCCGTTCCTCTCCGCCTAGACAAGCCTTACGGACCCAGAACCGATGCCGTCATGACAGTCCATACCAGTTCCACCCAGCACCAGCAGAAGCAACAGATCTCCCAGGCCGCGGCCCCGGCTCAGGCAGCGGATGGCCTTCGCTCCGATGGGGCCCTCACCAACTGGGACGTGATTGAGTGCCACGGCACCGGCGTGTGGATGTTTCTGGATCCGAAGGCGTCGGTGGGTTGAATTCACTCCCCATCACGATCCCACTGCCGCCCTGCGGGATCGATCAGGATTCGCAGGTGGTGATCACGGCATCGGTGTGCCGAAGCCACTCCAGGTGGTGAGTTCCTCCAGGCTGAGCACCCCTTCCCGCTTCTCGCCGTTGAGTTCCCAGGTGGGGTAGGCCCGGATCTGGGCGTCCTGGCAGCGCTGCCGGCCGGCCGCGTCCCGGTCGCACTCCACGTAGGGCAACCGCGCTCCCGCTTCGGTGCCGAACAGATTCTTCTGGTGGAAGCAGTGGGGGCACCACCAGGCTCCGTAGAAGATCGCCCCCACCATGTTCAGATGCTCCACCAGCGCCAGCTGCCCCTGGGTGGACGGGCTCACGGCCTCCCCCAGTCTTCCCGCCACCGGTTGGCTGGCCTGATCGAGAGCCACCGCTCGGGCTGCGGATCCAGGGCCCAGCAGACCCAGCGCCAACCCCAGCAGCAGGCTGATGCTTCGGCCCCGGGGCCGCAGGCGGGCTGGCGCGGCGCTGGCCATCGTGGAGGGAGAGCGGAAGGCCTGAGCGTAGGCGCCTTGGCCCGGGAGGGTGCCCGGCGTTCGGGCTTCCGCCCCCTGCCACCATCGCAGCCGGGGCCGGGGACTGGGACACTGGAGGGATCCGGCCTTGATCGCCCAGACCGATGACCCTGCCTCGATGAGCGCCAACGGCTATCGCGACTACTTCAAGGTGCTGGGCGTCGAGCGCGGCGCCGATGCCGACACGGTGAAGCGCACCTTTCGCAAGCTGGCCCGTCAATATCACCCGGATGTCAATCCGGGTGATGCTTCGGCCGAGGCCCGCTTCAAGGAGATCAGCGAGGCCTATGAAGTGCTCTCCGATCCCGACAAACGTCGCCGCTACGAGCAGTACGGGCAGTACTGGAGCCAGGCAGGCGGCTCCGGCGGGGCCCCCGGCTTTGATGTGGATTTCGGCCGCTACGGAAACTTCGATGATTTCATCAACGATCTGCTCGGTCGCTTCGGTGGGGCGGCGGAGGCAGGTGGCTTCTCCGGCGCTCCGTCCGGTTTCGGTTTCTCCGGCGGTTTTCCGGCAGGGTTCGGTTCCGGCTTTGCCGGACCGGCCAGCGGTGCCGGCCGGTCCGGAGTCGCCAATCTTGACGCCGACGCCACGATCAGCCTGAGCTTCGCTGAGGCCTTCCGGGGTTGTGAGCGCACCCTGGCCGTGAATGAGGAGCGCGTGCAGGTGCGCATTCCCGCCGGGGTACGGAACGGCAGTCGTCTGCGGCTGAAGGGGAAGGGCAATCTTCAGCCTGGAACCGGCCGGCGCGGTGACCTCTACCTGAACCTTCAGGTGCAGGAGCATCCGATCTGGAAGCTCGACGGTGATCAGTTGCGGGCCGAACTGCCGCTCAGCCTCGATGAGCTGGCGCTCGGCGGCGAGGTCCGCGTCGCCACCCCTGACGGGGATGCCACGGTGCAGGTGCCGGCCGGAGTGGCCCTGGGTCGGAGCCTGCGGCTGAAGGGAAAGGGGTGGCCTGGCAAGGAGGGTCGCGGCGATCTGCTGCTGAGCCTGACCCTGAGCCTGCCTGACGGCTTCAGTGCGACCGAGCGCGACCTGCTCGAGAAGCTGCGCGCCGCCCGCAGCCGTGATCCGCGCCAGGAATGGCTCAAGGCCGCCTCCCTCTGAGCGCGCCTCACCCCCTCCCCCGGCATGATCCCCGACAGCCGGGAAGTCTCCGGCTTAAGGAGCCCCGCACCGTGACCGGCTCGAAGCCCTCGACGGGGCTGGTTCTTCTGCTCGACGGCCTCTCCCTGTCAATGTTCATCGGGCCTCCCGGACGGGGGAAGAGCCCGACCCGGGGCCCTGAGCGTGCAGGGGAGTGCCGACATTGAGAATCCGCACGGCCTGTTGCAGCGCGAGCGCACATTCATCGCTGAAGGGTTCGACTGGCTGGACTGGCTCCGGGTGGGTGCAATGCACGCTCGAGCAGGAATCCCGCAGCGTCCTCGACAACGGTGAAATCACCAACCAGGGGAGGGGATGGGCTGGCCTGCATCGATTCAACCGGAAACACCGAAGCCGACCCAACGGCCCAATCATCGTGATCATCAGCTGTTTCCTCGCTCAGTTGATTCGACATTCCTGATGTCGATCTTCGGCAATTCTTTTTGAGCGTCTGAGCTTGCCAGAGCTGCGGGAGATCGAGCCCGAGCTGTTCATTCCTCAGCGGATGAAACGTGTGTTGTTGTCGGATTAAAGCCCTTCGAATTGCCTGGTTTGGTCGTTTCCAGCCAGCAATAGTTGCGATCTCTAGTCTGTGAAGATGGCCACTTTTGATCACCTATAGGGTGATAATTTAGGCCAGGATCAAGGTGATTCGAATGGTTTCCAGCTGGCCGTCAAGGTGGTAATGCGCAGGGATGTGTTCGCCAGCTTCGTGACCTGGATCCTTCCCCGGGTGACCCTGATCTTTCTTCTGCAGCAGTCCTGCAAGGCTGAACGGCCCCTGCTGAGGTACCTGACATTTCCGGACGACCACTACGCCTGCCCCTATTGGCGTTCCTGGTGCTGGTCGTGCTGTTCCTCTGGGGCTCCAATCTGGAGGCGAATGGGGGGGGAGGAGGCCCGGTCCACCGCCTTGATCCGGATCAACAGGGTGGATGCGCTTGTCCAGGGGGTGGCTCTCGCCGGCTTCGTTGGGATCAAGCTCCTTGTGTGGCTGCTGTGATCCCGGTCGATCACGGCCCGGATTCGGCCCCGGGCGGCCGGGGGTCCGGCCAGGAAGGTGGAGCCGGCCCGCGCTTTAGGATCACCCCACAGCTATTGACTGCATGGAGCTCACCTACCGTCCGCGCCGGCTGCGGCGCACCGCTTCCCTGCGTGCCATGGTGCGCGAATTTTCCCTTGATCCCGCTGATTTCATCCTGCCGCTGTTCGTGCATGAGGGGGCCAGCAACGAGCCGATCGAGGCCATGCCCGGTGCCCTCCGCTGGAGCCTGGACGGGCTGGTGGACGAAGTGGGTCGAGCCCTGGATCTGGGCATTCGTTGCGTCGTGCTGTTCCCGAAGGTGGCTGATGGCCTCAAGACCGAAGATGGCGCTGAATGTTTTAACGAAGGAGGATTGATTCCCCGGGCGATCCGTCGACTGAAGCAGGAATATCCGTCGATGACGATCATGACCGATGTGGCGCTTGATCCCTATTCCTGTGATGGGCACGATGGCATCGTCAGTCAACAGGGCGTGGTGCTCAATGATGACACCGTTGCGATTCTCTGCCGCCAGGCGGTGGCCCAGGCCAGGGCCGGTGCCGATCTGATCGGTCCGAGCGACATGATGGATGGGCGAGTCGGAGAGATCCGGGAAGCCCTCGATGGGGAGGGATTCGATCAAGTGGGCATCATCAGTTACACCGCCAAATATTCCTCCGCCTACTACGGCCCCTTTCGGGAAGCGCTCGATTCCGCTCCCCGCCCCGGCAGCGGCAAGCCGATTCCCCGCGACAAGAGCACCTACCAGATGGATCCCGCCAATGCCAGGGAGGCACTCACTGAAGCCCTGCTCGATGAGCAGGAAGGGGCCGACATTCTCATGGTCAAGCCCGGGCTCGCCTACCTCGACATCATTCATCGGCTGCGGGGGGAAACGGAGCTGCCGATCGCCGCTTACAACGTCAGTGGTGAGTACGCCATGGTCAAGGCGGCGGCGGAACGGGGCTGGATCGATGAACGGGCCGTGGTGCTGGAGACCCTGCTCTGTTTCAAGCGGGCTGGGGCCGACCTGATCCTCACCTACCACGCCTGCGAGGCGGCCCGCTGGTTGCGGCAGGGCTGAGCGCGCAGAGGTCTCCTGCCCGCGCCCTGTTCCTCGCGCCGTTCACAATGGGGCCAGAGAAGGTCCATGACCGCGATGACCATCCCGGTGACGCCAGGGGAGATCCCGCCCCGTCTGGGCCACGTGGCCGTGCGGGTACAGGATCTGGGCCGGGCCAAGGCCTTCTATCTGAGCCTGGGCCTGCGGCTCACCTGGGACGCCGAGGACTGGGCCTATCTGCAGTCGCCCGATCACGGGGACGGCATCGCCCTGCTGAGTCCCGCCTACACGGTGGCGGGGCCCCATTTCGCCTTCCACTTCCGCGACCGCGACGCGATCGAGCGGATGCATGGTCAGCTGAAGGCCGGCGGCCACCGTGTCGGACCGGTCCATGACCATCGCGACGGCACCGCGTCCTTCTATCTGCAGGACCCGGAAGGCAACTGGCTCGAGGTCCTCCACGAACCGGCCGGCGGCATCCCCTCCAACGTCGGAGCCGCTCCGATTCCCTTCCGGGGCGCACCGACTCCACCGCCGATAGCGGAGCCCATGTGAGCGACGGCGCCACCCCCGCGGCGATCGAGGCGGAAACCCTGGAGCTGCTGGAGTGGCCGCGGCTGGGGGAGCATCTGGCCAGCTTCGCCGGGACCGCGGCCGGGGCCGCCCGCTGCCGGGCCCTGCCCCTGCCCTCCGACCGGGGCGAGACCCTGAGGCTTCTGGCGGAAACCACCGAGTTGCTCGGCCTCGACGGCCAGATCGAGGGGGGGCTCTCCTTCCAGGGCGTCGGCGCCATCGCCCCCACGGTGCGGCACTGCGCCAAGGGGGGGACGGCGGCTGGCGAGGATCTGCTGGAGGTGGCCGCCATCCTGGCGGCGGCGCGGCGGCTGCGGCGTCAGATCGAGGACCCCGATCTCCGCCCGGTCTGCAGCAGCCTGCTGCGGGATCTGCGCACCCTGCCGGAGCTGGAGCAACGCCTCCGGTTCGCCCTCGAGGAGGGAGGCCGGGTGGCGGACCGCTCCAGCCGGGAGCTGGCGGACCTGCGGCGCCAGCGGCTGGAGCTGCGTCAGCAGCGGCGTGAACGGCTGCAGGAGCTGATGCGCCGCCATGGCGCCCTGCTGCAGGACAGGCTGATCTCGGAGCGCAACGGTCGGCCGGTTCTGGCGGTCAAGGCGGTGGCGCTCTCCGGGCTTCCCGGCCTGGTGCACGACAGCTCCGCCTCCGGCAGCACAGTGTTTGTCGAACCGCAGACGGTGATCGCCCTCGGCAACCGCCTGCGGGCCCTGGAGGGTCAGCAGAGGGAGCTGGAGCTGGCGGTTCTGGCTGCGCTCAGCGACGGGGTCGCCGAGGAGGCCGAAGCACTCGATCAGCTGCAGAACGTGCTCACCAGCCTCGATCTCGCCCTCGCCCGGGCCCGCTACGGCCGCTGGCTGGGGGCGGTCCGCCCCGAGCTGGCGGAGCGGTCAGATGGCCCCTTCCTGCTGCAGGATCTGCGCCATCCCCTGCTGCTCTGGCAGGAGCGGCGTGGGGGCGGCCCGCCGGTGGTGCCGGTGAGCATCACGGTCGGTAGCAGCCTGCGGGTGGTGGCGATCACCGGCCCCAACACCGGCGGCAAGACAGTGACCCTCAAGAGCGTGGGGCTGGCTGTCCTGATGGCCCGCGCCGGCCTCTTCCTGCCCTGCGGCGGCACGCCCAGCCTGCCCTGGTGTGCCCGGGTGCTCGCCGACATCGGGGATGAGCAGTCCCTCCAGCAGAACCTCTCCACCTTCAGTGGCCATGTGCGGCGCATCGCCCGGATCCTGGCGGCCCTGCCCGAGGGGGAGACGCCCCCGGAGCCACCGCCCCAGGCCACCCTGGTGCTGTTGGACGAGGTGGGGGCCGGCACCGACCCCGCCGAAGGCACCGCCCTGGCCATCGCCCTGCTGCGCCATCTGGCCGAGCGGGCCCGGCTGACGATCGCCACCACCCATTTCGGAGAGCTGAAGGCCCTCAAGTACGGGGACGACCGTTTCGAGAACGCCTCCGTGGCCTTCGATGCCGACAGCCTGTCTCCCACCTATCACCTGCAGTGGGGCATCCCGGGGCGCAGCAACGCCCTGGCGATCGCGACCCGGCTGGGGCTTGAGCCGGGCGTGATTCGGGCCGCCACGGACCTGCTCGCCCCCCGGGGGGATGGAGAGCTGAACCAGGTGATCCGCGGTCTGGAGGAGCAGCGACGCCGCCAGCAGGAGGCGGCCGAGGAGGCGGCGGCCCTGCTGGCCCGTACCGAGCTGCTGCACGAGGAGCTGCTGGAGCGCTGGCGGCAGCAGCAGAGCCAGTCGGCGGAACTGCAGGAGCAGAGGCGGCGTCAGCTGGAGCAGTCGATCCGCGACGGCCAGCAGGAGGTGCGCCGCATCATCCACCGGCTTCGGCAGGGGGTACAGGGGGGAGAGAGCGCCCGGCAGGCGGGGCAACGACTCAAGGCGCTGGAGGTGGAGCACCGGCCCAGGCCCGAGCGCCGCCAGCGCAACGGCTGGAGGCCGTCAGTGGGGGAGCGCATCCGCCTCCTTTCCCTGGGCAAGGCGGCCGAAGTGCTCGCCATCAGCCCCGACGGCCGGGAGATCAGCCTGCGCTGTGGCGTGCTTCGCCTCACCGCGGGCCTTGAGGCCATCGAAAGCCTGCAGGGGGAGAAGCCGCTCCCCCCCGACCCGGCGCGGCCCGCGATTCAGGTGCGTGCCGGCGGGGCCCGCCTGGGGGCGATGGGACCTCAGGTGCGCACCGATCGCAACACGGTGGATGTGCGGGGTCTGCGGGTCCACGAGGCCGAGGCGCTGGTGGAGGAGCAACTCCGCAACGCCCGCGGACCCCTGTGGGTGATCCACGGCATCGGCACCGGCAAGCTGAAGCGGGGCCTGCGCCAGTGGTTGGCCGGTGTCCCCTGGGTGGAGCGGGTCAGCGATGCCGAGCAGGGGGACGGCGGGCAGGGCTGCAGCGTGATCTGGCCGAAGTGATCCCTGGAGCCCGGCCGAGCCCGGAGACGCTCAGCCCAGCTCGGGCAGCACCACCCGGGCCGGGTCCTCCTTAAGCGGCGCCGGCTCGGCCAGGGCGTTGCCGCCGTCATCGAAGAACTGCCAGCCGAGCGGATCGATCTCCAGATGAACCGTCTGGCCGGCCACCACCCGCTGGTCAGGAGCAGCCCGCATCTGGATCAGGTGGTCCCCATCGCAGAGACGGCAGCCGATCAGCACTTCATTGCCGAGGGCTTCCACATGGGTGACCTCCGCCGGCAGGTTGCGGTTGGTGGCCGGAGCCAGCCTCAGGTGCTCCGGCCGCAGCCCGGCGGTGAGGGAGCCGGCGCCCCTGTCGGCGTCGGGGCGGGCGTGGGCGGCCAGGGCCAGGGCTTTCGGCCCCTCAACCAGGAACCGCCGGCTGCCCAGCTGAATCTGATCGCCTCCCACCTGCAGGACGGGCAGCAGGTTCATCGGTGGGCTGCCGATGAACTGGGCCACAAACAGGTTGGCCGGATGGGCGTAGAGCTCCATGGGGGACCCCAGCTGCTGCAGCCGCCCCTGGTTCAGCACGGCGATCCGATGGCCCATCGTCATCGCCTCCACCTGGTCGTGGGTGACATAAAGCGTGGTGACGCCGAGCTGCCGCTGCAGCGCCACGATCTGGGCCCGGGTGCCGGTGCGCAGCTTGGCGTCGAGATTGCTGAGCGGCTCATCCATCAGAAACACCGCCGGCTGGCGGGCGATGGCGCGGCCGAGGGCCACCCGTTGCTTCTGGCCGCCGGAGAGCTCCTTCGGCAGCCGGTCCAGCAGGGCTGAGAGTTCGAGCTGATCGGCCACTGAGCGCACCGTCGCCTCGATCCGCTCCTCCCGGGGCGAACGGAGCTGAAAGGGGGCGGGACAGCGTCGGCTGAGCCGGTGCAGGGCATCCTGCAGCTGCTGCGGCGCGCTGCGGGCCCGGCTGCGGCGCAGGCCGAAGGCGATGTTGTCGCCGACGCTCAGGTGGGGATAGAGGGCATAGCTCTGGAAGACCATCGCCACGTTGCGCTGGGCCGGCCGGAGCCTGGTGACGACCCGATTCCCCACGACCACCTCTCCGCTGCTGGGGGATTCCAGGCCGGCCAGGATGCGCAGCAGGGTGCTCTTGCCGCAACCCGAGGGTCCGACCAACACGAGGAACTCACCGTCGCCCACCGCCAGGTCGAGCTGGCGCAACACCTCCACCGCCGGGCTCCCCCGGCGGGGCGGAAAGGTCTTGCTGACCTGTTCGAAGCGAACCTCTGCCAAGTTCGGGCCTCTGACGGGCCGATCCTAGGGTTGGCTCTCCTTCCGGCCCGGGCCCCGCCGTTCTCCCTTGCAGTTCATTGATCAAGCCCGCATCGCGGTCCGTGGGGGCCGAGGCGGTGACGGCATCATGGCGTTCCGCCGCGAGAAATACGTGCCGGCCGGCGGTCCCTCCGGCGGCGACGGCGGCCATGGTGGGGCGGTCTGGCTCGAGGCCGATCCCAACCTGCAGACCTTGCTGGATTTCAAGTTCAAGCGACTGTTCGAGGCGCCGGACGGTCGGCGCGGCGGTCCGAACCGCTGCACCGGCGCCAGCGGAGAGGATCTGGTCATCCGGGTGCCCTGTGGCACCGAGGTGCGGGTTCAGGAGAGCGAGGAACTGCTGGGCGATCTGACCGATCCGGGCGATCGACTGCGGGTGGCCTCCGGCGGGCGGGGCGGACTCGGCAACGCCCACTACCTCAGCAACCGCAACCGGGCGCCCGAGAAGTTCACCGAGGGCCGGGAGGGAAGCGAGCTCCAGCTGCAGCTCGAACTCAAGCTGCTGGCGGAGGTGGGGATCATCGGTCTGCCCAACGCCGGCAAGAGCACCCTGATCAGCGCGCTCTCGGCGGCGCGGCCCAAGATTGCCGACTACCCCTTCACCACCCTGGTGCCCAACCTGGGCGTGGTGCGCCGACCCAGCGGCGATGGCACCGTGTTCGCCGATATCCCCGGCCTGATCGCCGGGGCGGCCCAGGGGGCAGGACTGGGCCACGATTTCCTGCGACACATCGAGCGGACCCGGCTGCTGGTCCATCTCATCGACGCCTCCTGCGAGGACGTGGTGGCGGACCTGCAGGTGGTGGAGCGGGAACTTTCCTCCTACGGCCACGGGCTGGATCAGCGCCCCAGGCTGGTGGCCCTGAGCAAGGTGGAACTGCTGGATTCGGAGGAGATCGACCGCAGACAGCTCAGGCTCCAGCAGGCCTGGAACAGACCAGTGCTGCTGCTCTCCGCGGTCACTCGCCGGGGTCTCAACGAACTGCTGGCCGCCGTCTGGGGGGAGCTCGGCCTCAGCTGAGCCTCCGGTGCCAAGCGGCACCCCCCGGCCCGGTGGACGGGATCGCGGCTCAACCGCCGGGGCTCAGTCGTCGTAGACCCGGCACTCGGGGGCTTCGGGGTTGAGGTCGCAATAGACCTCGAGTGAATTGGGGTCGTGCTGATCTTCGGGATGGTGCGACTTGTACTCCTCGAGAGACCTGAGCTCCGCTTCGAGGTGGCGCACCTTGGCCTCGTTTCCGATGGCCTTGGCCGATTCGATCTCGGTCTGATCCTTGAGGATGTGCTCGTCGATGGAGTTCATGAGAAGGCCGGCCGTCGGCGACCGGATCATGTGGGTTCCACCCTACGGGTCAGCGCCGGGGGCGGCCGGGGAATGTGCTCCCCCGCTGATCAAGCGGCCAGCTCGCTGAGTTCGAGCCAGCGTTCTTCCCCCCGGGCGATGCGCTCAAGCACGGCCGCCAGTTCTGCGGTGAGCGTTTCCAAACGACCGTAGTCCTGGTTGGCGCCGCCGGTGAGTTCCTGCTCGAGCGCGGCCCGCCGCTCCTCCCAGCGTGGCAGCTCCAGCTCCAGGGCCGCCAGTTCGCGTCCTTCTCGAAAACTCAGCCGTCGGGGCTTCTCCGGGGCCGCCCGAGCTGGCCCGGGGGGAGGGGCCCCGCCCTTGCCGGAGCGCGCGCCGGAGCCGCCGGCCTGCGCTCCCCCGGGGGCCGCGGTGGCGGCGGTCCGCTCCAGATAGGCGCTGTAGTTGCCCTCGAAGCGCTTCAGCTGTCCGTCCTCGAAGCTGAACAGGCGGTCCACGGTGCGATCGAGGAAGTAGCGGTCGTGGGAGACCACGACGACGCAGCCGCGGAAGTCCTCCAGGAAGTCTTCGAGCACCGTCAGGGTCTGGACGTCCAGGTCATTGGTGGGCTCATCCAGCAGCAGCACGTTGGGGGAGCCGATCAGCAGGCGGCAGAGGTGGAGGCGGCGCCGTTCTCCGCCCGAGAGCCGGGAGACCGGGCCGTGCTGCTGGGCGGGGGGGAAGAGGAAGCGCTCCAGCAGCTGGGAGGCGCTCAGCTGGGTCCCGGCCAGCTCGATCAGACTCGCTTCCTCCTGCACAACGTCGATGAGCTTGCGCTCCAGCCCCGCGCCACCGCCGAGCACCTCGGAGTGCTGGTCGAAGTAGGCCACTTTCACGGTGCCTCCCAGCTCGAGCCGGCCGGCTTCGGGCCTCTGCCGGCCGGCGATCAGATCGAGCAGAGTGGATTTGCCGGCGCCGTTGGGGCCGATGATCCCGACCCGGTCCTCGGGGCTGAAGTCATAGCTGAAGTTCCGCAGCAGGGGTGTTCCCCCGCCCTCCCGGCCGGGGGGGGGCCACACCGACAGATCCTCCGCCGTGATCGCCCGCCGGCCCAGGCGCCGGCTGCCGCTGGCCAGGCTGATGCGCTCCTTCCCCCGCCGGACAGGAGCGTCCCGCATGGCCTCGATCCGCTGGATCCGTGCCTTCTGCTTCGTGCTGCGGGCCTGGGGGCCGCGGCTCAGCCACTCCAGTTCCCGTCGCAGGGCCCCCTTGAATTTCGCGGCGCTGGCCGCCTCCGACGCCTCCTCCTCAGCCTTGGCGCGGAGGTAGGCGGCGTAGTTGCCCGGGGTGCTCCGGGTCACCCCCCGGTCCACCTCCACGATGCGGTGGGCCACCCGGTCGAGCACGTAGCGGTCGTGGGTGACCAGCACCAGGGCGCCGCGGAACCGATCGAGATGGCCCTGGAGCCATTCGATGCAGAGGGCGTCGAGGTGGTTGGTGGGTTCATCGAGCAGGAGCACATCGGGCTCGGCCACCAGGGCAGAGGCCAGGGCCAGCCGTTTGCGGTAGCCGCCGGAGAGGTCCCCCACCCGCCGGTGCACATCCTGGATGCCCAGCCGCTGGAGCACCTCGCGGCACTGCTGCTCCAGGCCCCAGGCCTTGGCCTGGTCCATGCGTCCCTGCAGATCGCTGAACGCCCCCTGCAGGGCCGGATCCTGGGGCGTCGCGGCCAGCTGTTCACTGAGTTCGGCGAAACGCCGCAGCAGCACCATCTTCTCGCCGCTGCCGAGGAACACCTGCTCCAGCACGGTGCGTTCCGGATCCAGCTGGGGCTCCTGGTCCACCATCACCACGTTCAACCGGGATGAGCAGCGCCGCTGGCCCCGTCCGGGCGGCTCGCTGCCGGCCAGCACCTTGAGCAGGGTGGATTTGCCGGCGCCGTTCGGACCGATCAGCCCCAGGCGCTCCCGCTCCCCCACGTGGAGGGTGAGGTCGTCGAAGAGGGTGCGCAGGCCGAAGTCCTTGCTCACCCCCACCAGGCTGATCAGACTCACGCGTCGGAGGGGTGCCTCTGGCGCTCCAGGTAAGCAAAGACGCTCTTGTCGCCCACGTCGGCGGCGGCCGGCATCGGGAACTTGCGCAGGGTCAGGACCAGCAGCAGGGCCGCCTGGATCGCCAGCAGGGAGAAGGCGGTGCTGTCGTCCAGCAGACCGGCCAGCCGCCCCAGCAGGGTGATTGGCAGCAGCAGGGTCACTCCGATCGCCTCCGGACGCTGGAAGCAGAAGAACTCCTTGAAGCCGATGCCGGCCAGGGCGGCGAAGAACGGCCCGATCGCCCAGATCCAGCGGGAGTCCTGGGCCAGGCCCTTCACCATCGCGTCGGGGCCGAGCCGGAGAGCCGCCGTCACTGCCCCGGCACAGCCCAGCAGCCAGAACAGCTGCAGGGCCCGGTGCAGGGGCCGCAGGTAGATGTGGATCCAGTGCAGGGCCAGGCCCAGTCCGACCCCCATCACCAGGAGCCAGGGCCAGAGCAGCCGGCTGCCCCAGGCCGCCCACTGGGCCAGCAGCGCCACTTCCGCCACCGCCACCGTCAGCAGGGCCAGGCGATAGCCCAACACCTCCCGCCGATCGGTGTCGGTGATCGTGAAGGGTCCATAGACGCCCTCAAAGACGGGATCGGTCATGGGGCCGGAGCGGGGGGAAGGTCTCCCACCAGTGTGGCCAGATCGGGGCCGGCAGGAACGATCCCGGAGGGATGGAGGGGAAAGAGGGCACCGAAGTAATCGGTCCGCCAGGCGCTCGGCACGCAGGTGGCCCCCACGCCGGGCAGGCCATGGAAGCGGGACCGCCAGCGCCAGAGGGCCGGAAACTGCCAGAGCGGCCGGCGGCTGCAGCCGAACAGGGGGGCATAGACGAGCTCCAGCCGGATCAGGGTCGGGAAGAGCACCACATCGGCCAGGGTCAGCCGCTGGCCGCAGAGCCAGGGTCCCGTCTTGCTCAGGCTCGCTTCGAGCTCCTCGAGGCAGGCGAACAGGGCGGCTTCGGCCCGGTCGTAGGCCGCCTGGTTGCGCGCGAAGCCACAGCGATAGACGCCGTCATTGACCGAGCCCTGCAGCCGCTCCCGCCAGTGGCCGATGGGACCGGAGAGCTCCTGGGGCTCCAGGTCCGGGGCGCCGGCGGGGGCCGGCCAGCGGTTGAGCAGCTCGATCAGCCGCGCGCTCTCGTTGACGAGGATCCGCCGACCGGTGCGGTCGTAGAGGGCCGGCACGGTGGCCCGGGCGGCGGGGTCGGCGCCGCTGCGGCGGTAGAGCTCGATCAGGGAGCGGACTCCCTCGAAGGGCTCGGGGAAACGCCAGCGTCCGGCCTTGGGGTCCGGCTCGACCATCACCAACTCGATGGAGGCGCCCAGCCCCCGCAGACTCCAGACCAGCCAGGCGCGGTGTGCCCAGGGACAGCTGCGCCCCACGATCAGCCCATGGGAGCCGGCCACCGCCGCACGGGCCGGTGTGGCGGGGGTGGCGGCGAAGGCGCTGGTGGGGCGGCGGTAATTGCCCTCGCCGTCGGCGGGCCCCAGCCCGCCCATCAACTGGTGCCACTGGCAGTGCCAGGCAGCGCGGACGGCGGCCACGACGGCGGGAGGGATGGCCATGACGGGGGGGCACGCGGTCCATCGACTCTGGCCCTGGCCAGCCCCAGGCTGCGCCAGGGTGGGGAGGCGGAGCACCACGATCGAGGCACGGGGCCATGGGCGCGGCGAAGGTCCTGGTGGTGGCGGGAACCCACGGCAACGAGCGCAATGCGCCCTGGCTGATGGAGCACTGGCGCCACCACCCCACCGCCCTCGAGTGCCGTGGCCTGGCGGTGGCCCTGGAGTTCGGCAATCCGGACGCCCTGGCGGCCGGTGTGCGGTATCTGGAGCGCGATCTCAATCGCTCCTTCCAGCCGGCCCTGCTCGAGGGGCCGGATCCGGCTCCGCGGGAGGTGGTGCGAGCCCGGGAGCTGGTCGCCAGCCATGGTCCCGCCGGCGCCCAGCCCTGTGCGGTGGTGATCGACCTGCACAGCACCACGGCGGCCATGGGCAACGCCCTGGTGGTGTACGGGCGGCGGCCGACCGATCTGGCCCTCGCCGCCGGCATCCAGGCCCGCCTCGGCCTGCCGGTGTATCTGCATGAGGCCGATCTGGCCCAGACAGGCTTCCTGATCGAGCGCTGGCCCTGCGGGGTGGTGATCGAGGTGGGTCCGGTGCCGCAGGGGGTGGTCAGCGCCACCATCTGCCGTCAGACCCAGCTGGCCCTCGAGGCCGCCCTGGAGGTGCTCGCGGCCGGCCGGGATGGCGGCCTCCGCCTGCCCAACGCCCTGACGGTGCACCGCCATCTCGGCAGTCTGGATCTGCCACGCCGGAGCGATGGCCAGCCCCACGCCTGCGTGCATCCGATGCGGCATCACCGGGACTGGCAGCCGATCCGCCCGGGCGACCCGCTCTTCCTCGGGGCGTCGGGCGAGACGATCGGCCTGGCGGGCGAAGCGCTGGAACCGCTCTGGCCCGTGTTCATCAACGAGGCAGCCTATGGCGAGAAGGGCATCGCCCTCAGCCTGACCCGGCGGGAACGCTGGCCCTGCCGGAGTGAGTGGGGGACTTCCCTCACGGCGCTCTGCGCCGGCCTGGCTCAGGGCAGGGCGGTGGGGGGGGCGGCCTCAGCGGCGCTGGGCTGACGCGGCTCGCCGTTGTACAACACCTTCACGATGGCGCGACCATCCGGAGAGACTTCGATCTCGGTTTCCCGGTCGGGGGGCAGACCGAGCACCTGCCAGCCGGGGGGGCCCCCCAGGAAACGGAAGATGTAACCCTGGGCATCTCCCTGAATCAGGCAATCGCCGCCGCCGCGGTTGTGCATGCACAGGGCGGCCCGGTAGACCCCCAGACCCCCATTGAGCCGCTCGGCGTACATGCGGGCCAGGTTGGTGGCCCGCTGGCGGGTGAAGGGAAACTGCTCGAAACTGCTGGGGGGAACGGCCGGGTCGGACTGGGCCAGCACGGGGCCGGCTGTCAGCAGTGCGAGCGTGGTGGAGAGGGCAAACAGGGGGCGCATGACTCTCGGGAGCGGACATTCACCTTGCCGCCCTGGATGTGGCGCCGGGTCGCCGCCGTGTCCAGATCAGCCACAGGCCCAGGTGCCCTGCTCCCGGGTGCAGGGAAGATCGCTGGTGGTGCCGTCGGCCCAGTAGATCCGCAGCCTGTCGTCCTCGCTGCCCATCCGGAAGGTGAGGGACTTCACCACCCCCGCCGGAGGCTTGCCCTTGGAATCGGCGGGGTCGATGCGACCGGGGCTGGCGAGCCGTTGTTCGATCTGTTGGAGTCGCTGCTCAATCTGGTCCAGTTTCTCGCCTCGCTCCGTGCCGACGTCCTGGGCCGGGCAGCCCGCCAGGGCCATCGCCAGAAGCGGCAGGCCGAGCAGGGCTGCGGATCGGCTGTGGGGGAAACGCAACGGCATTGCCGCGGATGGGCTTGGGTGGCCCTGCACTCCTAGCAACGGGTCTACGCGTTGACCAGGCGTTCGCTCCAGTAGACGACCGCTCCGAGCAATTCAAGCTGGAGACGGCGGGCCCGGGCGTGATGGACGGGAACGGTCTCCATGGAACGGGAGCCATCCAGATCCCAGCAGATCAAGACCATGGCGGCAGGGATCAGAAAAGACGAAGAAAACCTTAAGTCGGTTCGGGAGTCTGGCGGCCCCGGCGTGGTCGGTCCCACACACCACCCGGGCCGCCCACCACCCGCAGCAATCCTTAAGCCCCGCA